>CAXUGZ010000080.1:0-1984 GCA_964250685.1 uncultured Sphingomonadaceae bacterium | reverse complement strand
TGGCGAGTTCGGTCGGGCGGCAGGTGGCGGGGCAGATCGGGGGGCAGTTGGTGCGCGGATTGCTGGGCGGCCTGTTCAAGGGGCGATAGCGCCGGAGGCCGCGACTCGAACCGAAGTACAACCGCCCCCATTTCATGGTTAACGGTGAATTAATCGTTAATTATTTGTAAAGGGCTGCCTTTTCCATGCGCAGGGCGGCTTGTCTATTCCTCGCTTCAGCTGTAAAAACTTGATCGCCTATAGGGTGGTTTGGCTAGCCCGAGATGGGGGACGGATCATGCATCGTGGTTTAAAGATGATGTTGGCGGCGTCCGCCGCTTTGGCCGGTGCCGGTTCGGCCTAAGCGTTCGATCTGGCGCCGCCGCCGGGATATATCCTTGACGTCGGTGCGGTTGCCGGCACCACGACTGCGGCCTACACGCAGTTCAGCACCACCTTCACGGCCAATCAGGGTGTGACCTATGTCAGCTTCCTGTTTCGCCGCGACCCCAGCTATTTCGCGTTCGACGACGCCGCCGTGACGCTCGGCACCAGCGGCCCGAACCTGCTGGTCGACCCCGGCTTCGAGGACGGCCCGGTCGGTAGCCAGGTGCCGATCGGCTGGGGAAATTTCCAGCAGACCACCGGCATTGGTGCAGGGTGTGGTCGCCACGGGCTCCGGCCGTGGCAACGAAGGGCCGCATTCGGGCAGCAATTTCTGGGACGACGGCGCGGTCGGCGCCTATGACGGCATCTACCAGTCGATCGCGACGGTCGTCGGCCAGCAATATTCGCTGAGCTTCTGGCTCGCCAATCCGGGCAGCGGCTCCCCCCTACAGCCAGACCGGCACCGGCATCGACGTGCTGGCTTATGCGGGCGCCGACCTTCCTGGCGGTACGATCGTCATCACCCCCGCCCCGCCGACCCCGAGCGTGCCGGAGCCTGCCACGTGGGCGACAATGGTCGGTGGGTTCGGCCTGATCGGGGCGGCGATGCGCCGCCGTAGGCGCATTTCGGTCAGTTTCGCCTGACCTCTTCCTGATCTGATGAGGCGGAGACGCCGCCGGCCGCGAGGCTGGCGGCGTTTTCTTTTGCTCGCCGCGAGGGGGCGGTGACGCGGCGTTGAATTTCTACAGCGGCTCGTTCATATCGATGGTGTTGCGACGCTCGATCGATAACCCCTCCTGAGCCCCGGTCGTTGCAGCGGCCGGGGCTCAACTGCGTTCGGGGCCCGGCTTGCAGGCCGGGCGCGGCGCCGATCTCGGTCTAGCGTCGGACGCCGGAGATTTGAATCGGCACAGGCGCTCGGCTAGACTGCCCGCATGGCCACCATGCTCGATCGTCCCGCCGTCCCCACCGTCTCCCTCGCCGACGAGGTGCGCGATCCCGAAAGGTTTGCGCAGGCGCTGGGGGGATCGTTCGAGCGTTACGGGTTCGCGATCGTCCGCGATCACGGCGTGCCGGCGGGGGTGATCGCCGCGGCCGAGGACAAGGCCAAGGCGTTGTTCGCGCTGCCCGAGGCGGTCAAGCGCGCTTATCACCGGGCGGGCACGGGCGGCGCGCGCGGCTATACCCCGTTCGGGATCGAGACCGCCAAGGACGCCAAGGCGTTCGACCTCAAGGAGTTCTGGCATGTCGGGCGCGAACTGCCCGAGGGGCATCGCTTCGCCGACGTGATGGCGCCCAACATCTGGCCCGACGAGGTCGCCGGGTTCAGGCGCGCCGAGCTCGCTTTGTACGACGCGCTCGATGCGGCGGGGGCGCGGCTGCTACGCGCGATCGCGCGCTACCTGAAGCTCGCGCCCGATTTCTTCGACGACACGGTCGCCGACGGCAACAGCGTGCTGCGGCTGCTGCATTATCCGCCGATCAGCGCGGACGGGCCGAACATCCGCGCGGGCGCGCACGAGGACATCAACACCATCACCCTGCTGCTCGGCGCGGAGGAGGCGGGGCTCGAATTGCTCGACCGGGAGGGCAATTGGCTCCCCGTCCAGCCGCGCC
>CAXUGZ010000079.1:0-6838 GCA_964250685.1 uncultured Sphingomonadaceae bacterium | reverse complement strand
CGAGGCGCAGGCGATGATCGACCGCTATTTCGATCGCTTCCCCGGCATCCGCAACTACATCGCCGCGACCGTCGCCGAAGTGCGCGAGCAGGGGTTCGTCACCACCCTGTTCGGCCGCAAGACCCACCTGCCGGGCATCAAGGGCAAGACCGTCGGCGAGCGCCAGGCGGCCGAGCGCCAGGCGATCAACGCGCCGATCCAGGGCACCAGCGCGGACATCATCAAGCGCGCGATGGCGCGGATGGACCCGGCGCTGTCGACTGCGGGACTCACGGGCACGCGGATGCTGCTCCAGGTCCACGACGAGCTGGTGTTCGAGGTGCCCAACCCCGAGGTGGAGGCGGCACGCATAGTGATCGAGCGGGTGATGGCCGACGCCGCCGCGCCGCACGTGAACCTCAGCGTCCCGCTGGGGATCGAGATCGGCGTGGGGCGGAGCTGGGGCGCGGCGCATTGAGCGCGTTCCGTCATGCCGGACGTGTTCCGGCATCCACCCGGCGCCCGGATCGGCGGCCTTCGGATGCGCGTGACGGTGGACCCCGGAACAGGTCCGGGGTGACGGTGGCGCTCGATGGGTGAGCCGCAGGCTGCTCCCTTGAAGGACGGCCCCGGCGACATCGAGACGCTGGCGCAGGGCGGGCGGACCAATTTCTTCGGATTCCTGCTCCGGCTGGCCGCGCGCCTGCCGTTCCTGTTCATCGCGGGCCGCTGGTACGGGGCGGAGGCGCTTGGGCGGTTCGCCTATGCCACGATCATCGTCGAGTTCGTGGCACAACTGGCGACGCTCGGGCTCAAGCGCGGGCTCGCGCAGCAGCTGTCGAACACGCAGCGGCCGCATGTCCACGTCGTGTGGGACGGGCTGCTCGTCGGCTGGCTGAGCTCGATCCTCGCGGCGGCGGTGCTGATGGCGTGTCCGATGCTGATGTTCCCCAACAGCGCGATCAACCCGCGCGACTACCTGCTGCCGCTGACGATCTTCTGCTGGGCCGGATCGGATATCGCGCTGGCGGCGATGGCGTATCGCGGCGACATCGGCGCGACGGTCAAGGCGCGCTCGCTCTACGAGCCGTGGGCGATCAGCATCGCGGCGTTCGGCTTCGCCTGGTATTCGAAGCGCGACGGGCTGATCATGGCCTATGCGCTGTCGGCGGCGGCGGCTTTGGCCGCGTCTTTGTGGCCGCTGTTCAGGAGCTATGGCTGGCCCAGGGGGTGGCGCCCGCAGCCGCTGCGCCTGCGCCGCACCGCGCTCAAGAACCTGCCGCTCGCGGGCGCGGACGCGATCGAATGGGGCTCGCGGCGGCTCGACATCGCGATGCTCGGGCTGTTCTTCGCGCCGCAGATCGTGGGGGTCTATTATGTCGCGCAGCAGGTCGCGAGCCTGCCGCAGAAGCTCAAGACCAGCTTCGATCCGATCCTCGGCCCGGTGATCACGCAGAACCTCGCCGAGGACAATCTTAAGGCGGTGGCGAAGCAGGTGCGTCAGGTCGGCTTCTGGATCATCGCCGCGCAGGTCGGCATCGCGCTGGCGCTCTCGATCCCGGGCAAGGCGGTGATGGGGCTGGTGGGGCCGAGCTTCGTCGGCGGCACGGGCGCGCTCGGCGTGCTGCTCGCGGCGGAGGCGATCGCGGCGACCGCGGTGGTGAGCGAGGCGGCTTTGATTTATATCGCGCCGTGGCGCAACCTCGCGATCTCGGCGACGATGATCGCGATCCAGGCGGCGCTGTCGGTGGTGTTCGTCTATGCGTTGCGCGCGGCGATGCCGCAGCTCGAAGCGGCGGGCTGGGTGCCGCCGCGTCCCGATACGGAGGACGATCCGATCGCCGCCGCCGGCCCGGCGATCGCGCTGATGATCGCGCTGGGGCTCGCCTCGTTCGCCAAGGCGTGGCTGCTCAAGCGGCTGCTGGGCGCGCGGGTCAATGGCTGGCGCTGGCCGATCGTCGCGGCGGCGCTGGCGGCGGGCGTGGCCGGCTGGGGGGTGACGAAGTTGCCGCACAAGTTCGAATGGGTCGAGCTGGCGATCGGCGTGCCCGTCATTCTGGGGATCTATGGTGCGGTGATCTGGTTCAAGGGCTTCAAGAGCGAGGATCGCGCGCTGTTTCGGTTTCGCCATAAGGCGGCGTGACGGCGGGACGCGGGCGTCCCTCGACTTTGCCCGGGACGAACGCGACAGGGAGGATTAAGGGCGTGGGAATGGATCGCGCGGACGTCATCATCCTGGGCGGCGGGCTGGTCGGGCTGACGCTCGGCCTCGCGCTTGATGCGCACGGGCTCACCAGCATCGTCATCGATCCCGCCGATCCGGCGGCGATGCTGGCGGCGGGGTTCGACGGACGCGCCTCGGCGGTGGCGAGCGCGAGCCACAACATGCTCGACGCGATCGGCCTTGGCGCGCGTCTGGCGGGGCAGGGCTGCGCGATCTCCACCATCCGCGTCTCGGACGGCCTCGGCCCGAGCGCGCTGATGTTCGATGCCGAGCCGGGTTCGGGTCCGCTCGGCACGATGTACGAAAACCGCTTCCTGCGGCGGACGCTCCATGCGGCCGCGGCGGAGGCTTCCGGGATCACCCTGCTGATGCCGATGCGCCCCGAGCGGGTGGAGCGCGACGCCGCCGGCGTCCGCGTCACCCTCGGCGACGGGCGGACGGTCGCGGCGCCGCTGCTAATCGGTGCCGAGGGGCGCAACTCGCCGACGCGCGCCGCCGCCGGGATCCGCGTCGCGCGCTGGAGCTACGATCACGCCGCGATCATCGCCACGCTCGGCCATGCCCGGCCGCATGACAGCATCGCGCACGAGATCTTCTACCCGAGCGGCCCGTTCGCGTTGCTGCCGATGACCGACGATGCCCAAGGCGCGCGCTCGGCGATCGTGTGGACGGTCGCGGCGGCGGACGGCGCGGCGATGCTCGGGCTGCCCGATCGCGCGTTCCTCGCCGAGGCGGAGAAGCGGATGGGGGGCATGCTGGGCACGCTCCGCTCGGTCGGTCCGCGCGCGAGCTATCCGCTCGGCTTCCACCATGCGGCGCGCATCACGGCCGAGCGGCTCGCGCTGATCGGCGATGCCGCGCACGGCATCCATCCGATCGCGGGGCAGGGGCTCAACCTCGGCTTTCGCGATGTCGCGGCGCTCGCCGAGGTGCTGGTCGAGGGCGCGCGGCTGGGGCTCGACCTCGGCGACGCGCAACTCCTCGCCCGCTATGAACGCTGGCGGGCGCTCGACACCTTCCTCGTCGCCGCTGCGACCGACAGCCTCACCCGCCTGTTCGGGCTGCGCGGCGCGGCCCCGCGCGCGGTGCGGCGGTTCGGGCTGAACCTGGTCGGGCGCATCCCCCCGCTCAAGCGGCGCTTCGTCGCGGAGGCGCGCGGCGCGGCGGGAACGCTGCCGCGGCTGCTCCACGGCACGACGATCTGACGCCGCCCCGCGTGCCCCTTCCGCGCGCCGCGCGATCGCGCTATCGACCGCGGAACGCCGTCCGGCTGGTCGCGACGGCGCGGAAGGGGCGCGCGCGTGATGATCGCCAGGATCGTACCGGGGCTGGCCGCCGCGCTGCTGCTCGCCGCCGCAGCGTCGCTCGCCCAGACCCCGCCCGCCGCGACGCCGGCGGCGCTTGCCGACGGTCCGGGCAAGGACCGCGTCGTCGCCGCCTGCGGCGGCTGCCACGCGCCCGAGATCGTCACCGGCCAGCACCACGATCAGGCCGGGTGGACCAAGGTCATGAACCAGATGATCGAGAATGGCGCGATGATATCGGACGCGGACTTCGCGGCGGTCACCGCCTATCTCGCCAAGCATTACTGACGATGCGGCGGCGGGCGGCAACGGGCGCGAGGCGATGAGCGGCGCGACCTTGTTCGTGCTCAACGGGCCCAATCTCGACCATCTCGGCGTGCGCGAGCCCGAGCTGTACGGCAGCGACACGCTCGCCGACGTCGAGCGTGCGTGCCGCGCGGAGGCCGATGCGGCGGGGCTCGCGCTGCGCTTCCACCAGACCAACGCCGAGCACGAGATGATCGGCTGGATCCACCAGGCGCGCGTCGGCGCGGCCGGCATCGTCATCAACCCCGCCGCGTTCAGCTATGCGGGCTATCCGATCCTCGACGCGCTCAAGATGTGCGATTGCCCGATCGTCGAGCTGCATATCAGCAACATCCACCGCCGCGAGGCCGAGTGGCGGTCGCGCTCGATCATGACGCAGGTGGTGACGGGGATCATCAGCGGCCTCGGCGTGCACGGCTATGCGCTGGCGATCCGCCACATCGCGCACTTGCGCGCGGCGAGCGGCTGAGCGGGGCGGCACGCGGGCGCCGGCTATCGTTTGCGCGCGAACCAGATCACGTGGCGCGGACCCTTGCCATTGGCGCGCGCGCGAACCATCGCTTCCTCGACCGCGAACCCCGCCTCGGCGAGCCGTCGCGCGAAGCGGCCGTCGGGCGCGGCCGACCAGATCGCCAGCACCCCGCCCGCCCCGAGCGCCGCCTTCGCCGCGGCGAGCCCGGGCGCCGCGTAGAGCCGGTCGTTGGCGAGCCGCGTCAGCCCGTCGGGGCCGTTGTCGACGTCGAGCAGGATCGCGTCATAGGTCCGGTCGGCCGCGCCGATCAGCGCCGCGACATCGCCCGTGACCAGCCGCACGCGCGGATCGTCGAGGCAGCCCGCGGTGAGCGCCGCCATCGGCCCGCGCGCCCAGGCGACGATCTCGGGCACCAGTTCGGCGACGGTCACGCGCGCCCCGCCGCCGAGCGCCGCCAGTGCCGCGCGCAGCGTGAAGCCCATGCCGTATCCGCCGATCAGGATGTGCGGCGCGGCGACGCGGGCGATCCTGGCACAGGTCATCGCGGCGAGCGCCTCCTCCGATCCGCTCATCCGGCTGTTCATCAGCTCGTTGCGATCGAGCACGATCATGAAATCCTCGCCGCGCCGGAACAGCCGCAGCTCGGCCCCTCCCGGCACCGATGCGGTATCGATCAGCTGGCGCGGGATCATGGCGGAACTCATGGCGCGTTCAGCGCCGCGCGGCTAGGCCGGCCTGATGGTGCGCATCACCGGGCTCAAGCTCCCGCTCGATCATCCGCCCGAGGCGTTGCGCCACGCGATCGTCGCCGTGCTGGGCATCGCGCTCGCCGATCTGCTCGGCTGCGAGGTGGCGCGGCGTGCCAACGACGCGCGGCGCAAATCGGCGATCCTGCTCGTCTATTCGGTCGACGTGACGCTGCGCGACGAAGCCGGTGTGCTCGCGCGGTTGGCGGACGATCCGCGCGTCCAGCGCGCGCTCGACACCGCGTACCGTTTCCCCGTGATGGCGCCCGCCGGCCGCCTCGGGGCGCGGCCGGTGGTGATCGGGGCGGGGCCGTGCGGGCTGTTCGCCGGGCTGATCCTCGCGCAGATGGGCTTCCGGCCGATCATCCTTGACCGCGGCAAGATCGTGCGCGAGCGCACCCGCGACACGTGGGGCCTGTGGCGCCGGGGCGAGCTCGACCCCGAATCGAACGTCCAGTTCGGCGAGGGCGGCGCGGGCACCTTTTCCGACGGCAAATTGTGGAGCCAGATCAGGGACCCGCGCCATCTCGGCCGCAAGGTGCTGACCGAATTCGTCCGCGCGGGCGCCCCGCCCGAGATCCTGACCGAGGCGCACCCGCATATCGGCACCTTCCGCCTGGTGACGATGGTCGAGCACATGCGTGCGTCGATCGAGGCGCTCGGCGGCGAATACCGCTTCGGCCACCGGGTGGACGATCTCGAGATCGAGCGTGGAGCGATACGCGCCCTGCGGCTGTCGACGGGCGACACGCTGGCGGCGGATCATGTCGTGCTCGCGCCGGGGCACAGCGCGCGCGACACCTTCGAGATGCTCGACGCGCGCGGCGTCCAGCTCGAGGCCAAGCCCTTCTCGATCGGCGTGCGGATCGAGCATCCGCAATCGTGGATCGATCGCGCGCGCTTCGGCGCGTGCGCGGGGCATCCCGATCTCGGCGCCGCCGCGTACAGCCTGTCGCACCATTGCCGCGAGGGACGCACCGTCTACAGCTTCTGCATGTGCCCCGGCGGCACCGTCGTCGCCGCGACCTCCGAGGCGGGGCGCGTCGCCACCAACGGCATGAGCCAATATTCGCGCAACGAGCGCAACGCCAATTCGGGGCTGGTGGTCGGGATCGATCCCGCGCGCGATTATCCCGGCGGCGCGCTGGCGGGGATTGCGGTGCAGCGCGAATGGGAGGCGCGCGCGTTCGTCGCCGGCGGATCGGATTATAGCGCGCCCGTCCAGCGCGTGGGCGACTTCCTCGCCGGCCGCCCGTCGCGCGCGCTCGGCACGGTGCTGCCATCGTACCGGCCGGGGGTGCGGCCGACCGACCTGGCGCACTGTCTCCCCGCTTTCGCGGTCGCGGCGCTGCGCGAGGCGCTGCCCGTGTTCGGGCGCCAGATCCCCGGCTACGACCATCCCGACGCCACGCTGACGGGGGTGGAGACGCGCACCTCCTCGCCCGTGCGGATCACGCGCGGGCGGGACGGGCAGAGCGTCAACACGGCGGGGCTGTTCCCGGCGGGGGAGGGGGCGGGCTATGCCGGCGGCATCCTCTCGGCCGCGATCGACGGCATCAAGGTGGCCGAGGCGGTCGCGCTCAGCCTTGCGGCGGCGCGGTGACGCCGCCGCCGCTGCTGCGGGTGGTGCACCATCCCGGCTATGTCTCGCCCGCCGCACCCGGCAGCCGCTTCAGCTTCGACAAATACGGGCTGGTGATGGAGGCGCTGCGCGAAACCGGCGTGCCGCTTGCGCTGTTCGAGCCCGCGCCGATGCCGCGCGAATGGATCGAGCGCGTCCACGACCCCGCCTATGTCGAGGAGGTGC
>CAXUGZ010000078.1:0-6966 GCA_964250685.1 uncultured Sphingomonadaceae bacterium | reverse complement strand
AAGACCTTGGAGGAGCTCAGCCAGGTCTACGGCGTCAGCCGCGAGCGCGTCCGCCAGATCGAGGTGCGCGCGTTCGACAAGCTGCAAAAGGCGATGATGCGCATCGCGGGCGAGAAGAGGCTGCTCCCGGCGATGGCGTGAGGTAATCACGCCTCGTTGCGAGACGGCGCGTCAGAATTTCTTCGACACCCCGAAATAGACCTCGACATCGGGCGATTGCCTGTTGAGCCCCGCCTGTCCGCCGAGATCGAACTGCAGCGTGTCCTGCGGCTGATACCCGAAATAGATGCCGGCGAGCGCGGTGGTGCTGTGCCCGCCGGGGTCGCGATCGCGGATCGCCTCGAACTCGGCCGACACGCTCGCCTTCTTGCCGAGCTTGGTCTGAAGCCCGATCGCGCTGCCGTAAGCGAGGTGGCGCCCGCTGCCGTCCTCGTTCACCGCGGCGTCGATCTCGGGGGTCATCTCGAAGGTGAGGCTGTCGCTCAGCGCATAGTCGATGGGGACGAGCAGGCCAGCGCCCCAATCGCCCGCGCCGATCCCGTCCTTGCCCGTCGGCACGATCGCCTGGGGCAGCACCGCGACCGAGAAGCCGCTTCCGTCGGGATTGGCGAGGTTCTGCTTGATGCCGACGACCACGTCGCCGACGCCGCCCGCGCGATCGATCGCGCCGCTGGCGCGGTCGCGCGTGCGGACGTGCGTGTAGGCGGTCCAGGCGATGCGCAGCTCGGTGCTCGCGCCGATGCCGTAGCGCGCCGAGACTTGGCCGGTGCTGACCGTGTCGGTGCGGCTGTCGGGTTGCCGGTCGAGCGTCCAGTCGCCGAGCCCGAGCTCGATCTGGAGATGCCCCTGGTCGACCGTGCAGGCGGGCGTGTCGAGCCCGGGGCGATCGGTGCAGAGGTCGCGCAATTTGTCCTGCGCGCCCGCGGCGGAGGCCAGCAGCACCGCGATCGTCATCCCCGCCACGCGCCGCATCGTCATCTCTCCCTGCTCGCGGGCGTGGAATCGCACATTCCGCCCGTTTGCGCACCATAATCGATCCGCTACACGCGTGGCCATGGCACGCGCGCGACCCTATCGCCGATCGGGCGGATGGCGCCCCGCGCGCATCCTCGGCTGGCTGCTGCGCGCCGTGCTGGGCATGGTGCTGCTGTCGGTGCTGTGGGTGCTCGTCTACCGCTTCGTGCCGCCGCCGATCACGGTCACGATGCTCGGCGACGTCGCGGGCGGGCGATCGCTCCACAAGGCGTGGATGCCGCTCAAGCGGATCGATCCCGACATGGCGCGCGCGGCGATCGCGGCGGAGGACGGCAATTTCTGCACGCACCACGGCTTCGACTTCGCCGCGATCGAAAAGGCGATGCAGGGCAATGAGGAGGGGCGGCGGCTGCGCGGCGGATCGACGATCAGCCAGCAGACCGCCAAGAACGCCTTCCTGTGGCAGGGCCGCTCCTATCTGCGCAAGGGGCTGGAGGCGTGGTTCACAATGCTGATCGAGGCATTATGGGGCAAGAAGCGGATCATGGAGATCTACCTCAACGTCGCCGAGACGGGCATCGCCACCTATGGCGTCAATGCCGGCTCGCTGCGCTATTTCAACCATGATGCGAGCCGCCTCGGCGCGGGCGAGGCGGCGCGGCTGGCGGCGGTCCTCCCCCTCCCCTCGGCGCGCGACGCGAGCGATCCGCACGGGCGCGTGCTGCGTTACGCCAACCGCATCGAGCACCGCATCGGCATCGTCCGGCGCGGCGGCTACGACCGGTGCCTGCGATGAGTGGGCAAGTCGGCGTGGTCGTCATCGGCCGCGACGAGGGCGAGCGGCTGAAGGCGTGCCTGCGCTCGGTGGGCGGCGCGGGGCCGGTGGTGTATGTCGATTCGGGATCGACCGACGGCAGCCAGGATTTCGCGCGCTCAATCGGGGTCGAATTGGTCGAGCTCGCGGTCCCGCCCAAGTTCACCGCCGCACGCGCGCGCAATGCGGGGCTCGCCGCCCTGCTCGAGCGTCATCCCGCGACCGAGTTCGTGCAGATGGTCGACGGCGACTGCATCGTACAGCCCGGCTGGATCGAGGCGGCGCTGGCGGCGCTCGTGCCCGATCCCGAGCTGGCTCTGGTGTTCGGCCGCCGGCGCGAGCGCCATCCCGACCGATCGGTCTACAATGCGCTGTGCGACGACGAGTGGAACGTCGCGATCGGCGATGCGGCGGGGTGCGGCGGCGATGCGCTGTTCCGCGTCGCCGCGCTCACCTCGGTCGGGGGCTATGACGCACGCATCATCGCCGCCGAGGATACCGAGATGTCGATGCGCCTGCGCGCGCGCGGCTGGCGGCTGCGGCGGATCGATGCCGAGATGACGCTGCACGACGCCAACATCACGCGCTTCGGCCAATGGTGGCAGCGCACCAGGCGCGCGGGCCACGGCTTCGCCGAGATGGCGCGGCTCCACCCCGACGAGCGCTGGTACAATGCGCGGCGCGCGACGCGCCGGATCGTCGCCTGGGGCGCGGCGCTGCCGCTGACGATCGCCGCGTTGCTCGTGCTCGGGTTGCTGGCGAGCGCCTGGTTCCTGCTCGCGGCCATGGTGCTGCTGCTCGCCTATCCCGCCAAGATGATGCAGGTGGCGCGCGCCAAGCGGCGACACGGGCTCGACCCGCGCACCGCGCGCGCCAGCGGCATCCTGCTCATGCTCGGCAAGATTCCGGAATTATTCGGATTCGTGCGGTATCACCGCAACCGGTGGTTGGGGCGCGATTCGCACCTGATCGAGTATAAGGGCGCGGCCGCGCGCGGGTGAGCGGGTCCGATGATGGGACGCGCGGGCGCAGCCGATAACGGGAGCGACGGTTTGACCGAATGGCGCGTAGGCCTGCTCGGCGCGGGCTACATCATGAAGGCGCATGCCAAGGCGGTGCAGGCGTGCGCGCATGCCCGGCTGCACGCGGTGTGCGATCTGTCGCTGGCGCGCGCACGCGCCGCCGCCGCCGATTTCGGCATCCCCAACGCCTATGGCTCGATCGAGGAGCTGATCGCGTCCGATTGCGACGCGGTGCACATCCTGCTGCCGCCGTCGCTCCATATCGGCGCCGCGCGCCAGCTGATCGACGCGGGCAAGCACGTCTTCGTCGAGAAGCCGTTCGGCCCCGATGCCGCCGCCTGCGCCGAGCTGACCGCGCGCGCCGAGGCGCGCGGCGTCTCGCTCGGCGTCAACCACAATTTCCTGTTCGTGCCCGCCTACCAGCCGATCCGCGACGCGCTCAAATCGGGCAAGATGGGCGCGATCGATCACGTCACGCTCAACTGGCTGTACGAGCTCAAGCCGCTCCAGTTCGGGCCGTTCAATACCTGGATGGTGGCGGCACCCGGCAATCTCGTGCTCGAACTCGGATCGCACCTCGCCGCCTTTGCGGTCGACCTGCTCGGCCCGGTCGAGACGCTGGTGGCGATCGCGGACAATCCGATCGACCTGCCCGGCGATCAGCGCGTCTACCGCCGCTGGACCGCGATCGGCACCGCCGGGCGCGCGGGGGTGACGCTCAACCTCTCCACCGCCCCCGGCCAGACCGACCGCAGCGTGGCGGTGCGCGCGATCGGCGCGGTGGCGCATCTCGATTTCGAGCGCGGCGTCTCGTGGCATGACGAGCAATCGAGCGAGAACCCGATCTTCGACAACCTGCGCGGCGCGCGCCGCGCGGCGAAGGCGATCGGCGGGCAGGCGCGGCGCGAATTCGCGCGCTACATGGCGCGCAACCTCCGCAAGCGGGCGGGCGCCAACCCGTTCGAGGAGAGCATCGCGCTCAGCGTCGACGCCTTCTACCGCGGCGTCGGCGGCACGATCGATCCACGGCTGACGGGCCGCTTCGGCACCGACGTCATCCGCCTGTGCGAGAGCATCGTCGCCAAGGCCGGCGTGGCGGCGGCGAAGCCCGCGACGGCCGCTCCCGCCGCCGCCGCGCCGGCCAAGCCGCGCGTGCTGGTGGTCGGCGGCACGGGCTTCATCGGCAAGCGGCTGGTGCGGCGGCTGGTCGAGCGCGGCGTGGGCGTGCGCGTGGTCACGCGCAGCCTCGGCTCGGCGCGGATCGATCTCGCCGGGCTCGACGTCGAGCTGGCGCAGGGCTCGCACGCCGACGCGGCCTTTCTGGAGGGCGCGCTGGAGGGGATCGACACCGTCTACCATCTCGCCAAGGCCGAGGGGCAGAAATGGGACGATTATGTGCGCGGCGACATCGAGCCGACGCGCATCCTGGGCGAGGCCGCCGCGCGCCACGGCGTGAAGCGCTTCATCTACACGGGCACGATCAGCTCCTACGCCTCGGCCAAGGCCACCGACCATATCACGGGCGACACCCCGATCGATCCCGCGATCCGGTCGCGCGATCTCTACGGCCGCTCGAAGGCCGAATGCGAGGCGGTGCTCAAGCAGATCGCGCGCGACAGCGGGATGCCGCTGGTGATCTTCCGCCCCGGCATCGTCATCGGCGAGGGCAGCCCGCCCGCGCATCCCGGCGTCGGCCATTTCCTGTCGCCGACGCGGGTCGACTATTGGGGCGACGGCACCAACATGCTGCCGCTCGTGCTGGTCGACGACGTGGCGGAGGCGCTCGCGCTCGCGCTCGACGCGCCCGGCATCGACGGGCAGAGCTTCCTCCTCACCGACGAGCCCGTCCTGTCCGCGCGCGACTATGTGGCGGCGGTGGAGGCGCGCGCGGGCGGCGGGATCACCGCCGCGCCGCGTCCGATCTGGCGCTACTGGATCGGCGACGCGATCAAGGAAGCCGTCAAGAACGCGATCCGCCACCCCAATCGCCGCAGCGCGACCTACCATGACTGGGACTGCCGCGCGCATCGCGCGCAATACGATTCGTCGAAGACGATCGCGCTGCTCGGCTGGCAACCGGGCGGCCGCGAGGCGCTGATAACGCGCGGGATCAACGCCTCGGTCGACCGCTTCATGCGCTGAGGCTGGGTTCAGGGCGATTGGAAGTGCGTCAGTCCACCCGTTCGGTGCGCACCCAGGCGGGCTGATCGGTGCGCCGGACCAGCCGCGCGTAGAGCGCGAGCTTCCACAAGACGTAGAGCGGCAGGCGCACCAGCATCCTGGCCGACAGCGTCGTCCGCCCCTCCAGCACCCACGCCGCCAGCACCGCGAGCAGCACCGCGCCGAGCAGCGACAGCGAGACCAGCAGCGGCGCGCCGGGGCCGCCGAGCAGCCACACGGCGCCCAGCGCGAGCGCGGCCGCGCCGTTGATCGTCAGCAGCAGAGTCAGCGGCGGCACGAGCAGGTGCAGCCCCATCCAGATCATGCCCCATCTGCCGCGCGCCAGCCCGCGCGCCGCCAGCGGCAGCGCGGTCGCGCGCGCGGTGGCGAGGAAGCCGCCTTCCCAGCGCGCGCGCTGCGTCTGCGTGCCCGCGATGCTGCTCGGGCTCGACCAGATGCGCGCCTGCTCCTCGAACACGGGCGGCACGCCTGCCTCGACCAGTTCGAGCCCGAGTGCCAGATCCTCGACGATGTTGCCCGTGGCGAGATCGAGCCGGGCGAAGTGCGCCCACGGGAACGCCATTCCCGATCCGGTCATCAGCGCGGGCGCGCCGAGGCGCCGGCCGCCGCGCTGACGGACGAGGTTCTTCACCAGCATCGCGAAGTTGGAGATCTGCACCAGCGGGGCGTCGCCCGGGCGCGAGCGGAACAGATAGCAGGCCTGGACCGCGCGGCCATGCGCCGCCACCGCGTGCCCGAGCCGCTCGATCGCGCCGTCCTCGGGCACGCAATCGGCATCGATCACGATCGCCACGTCGGGCGGATCGGCGGCGAGGCAATCGCGGCCATGGGCCAGCGCATAGCCCTTGCCGCGTTGATCAGGCCGGTCGAGCACCACCACCTCGCCCCCGCCCGCGCGCGCCTCGATTGCCGTGTCGTCCGCGCAATTATGCGCCACCACCAGCAGGCGCGTGCCCGTCGGCACGGCGGCGCGCATCGCCGCGATCGAGGCGCGCACGATCCCCGCCTCGTTATGCGCGGGGATCACCAGCGCAATCCGTCCCGAGTCGGCCGCCAGTGCCCGCTGCCGGCCGCGTACCAGCCCAAACAGCAGTTCGGCGAGGAACACGCCGTCGACCAGCGCGAGCGGCGCGAGCAGCAGCGCGAGGACCAGCGTCACAGCGCGTGGACCAGCTCGCCGAGCCGGCGCGCGTTACGCGCGGCGTCGTGTTGATCGAGCACGCGCGCGCGGCCCACCTCGCCCATCGCGCGCAGCTCGGCCGGATCGGCGGCGAGCACCTCGGCCATCGCGTCGGCCAGCCGCTCGACCGAGCCGGCCGGGATCAGCCAGCCGCAGCGCGCGTCGACCAACTCGGGCGTGCCCGCGATCGCGGTGACCACCACCGGCGTGCGCAGCGCGAGCGCCTCCATGATAACCACGGGCAGCCCCTCGGCAAAGCTCGGCAGCACCATCGCGCGCGAGGAGGCGACGATCCGCCGCACCCCCGCCGCGTCGAGATAGCCCGTGATCGTGACCCGATCGCCCAGCCCATGCGCGGCGATCATGCGTTGGATCTCCCCGCGCATCTCCCCGTCGCCGACCAGCGTCAAGTGGAAGCCGATACCGCGGTCCTTGAGCGCGGCCGCCGCCTCGATCAGCAGCGGCAGCCCCTTCTGGCCGCTCAGCCGCGCGACGCAGCTGAGCGCGGGCGCGGCGACCGGCGGCTGCGCTTCGGCACCCGCAAACCCCTCGTCGACGCCGCAGCGGACGATGGCGAGCTTGTGCCAGTCGTCGGGATCGGTCCAGCGCATCAGCTGGCTCCGGCCGAACGAGCTGATCGCCACCACCAGCTTCGCGTCGGCGATCTTGCCGGGCAGATCGAGCGCGCGCGGCGCGTCGAACTCCTCGGGGCCGTGCACGGTGAAGCTGTAGCTCACCCCCGACAGGCGATGCACCAGCCGCGCCACCGCCGCCGGATTGGTGCCGAAATGCGC
>CAXUGZ010000077.1:0-6970 GCA_964250685.1 uncultured Sphingomonadaceae bacterium | reverse complement strand
AGACCTCGCCCGCGCGCATGAAGCGCTGCGGCTTGCGCGCGCCGCCGACGCCGGCGGGGGTGCCGGTGATGATGACGTCGCCGGGCTCGAGCGCCATCGCCTCGCTGATCGACGCGATCAATGTCGCCACGTCGAAGATCAGCTGGTCGGTCGAGGAATGCTGCATCACCTCCCCATCGAGCCGGGTCTCGATCTTCAGCCCCGACGCGCCGGGGGGCAGCGCGTCGGCGGTGACCAGCACCGGCCCGAACGGGCCGGTGCCGTCGAAATTCTTGCCGATCGTCCATTGCGGGGTGCGCAGCTGATAGTCGCGGATGCTCGCATCGTTGAACGCCGAATAGCCCGCGACATGGTCGAGCGCGGATTCCTTGGCGATGTAGCGCCCCGACGTGCCGATGATCACCGCCAGCTCGCCCTCGTAATCCAGCGCGGTCGAGACGCGCGGCAGGCGGATCGGCGCGCCCGGCGCCACGACGGAGGCGGCGAAGCGCGAGAACAGGGTCGGCACCGCCGGCACCTGCATGTTCGCTTCCGCGGCATGGTCGGCATAATTGAGCCCGACGCACAGGATCTTGCCCGGGATCAGCGGCGGGAGCAGCGTCACGTGCGCGGGGTCGACCGGCTCGCCCTGCGCGCGGAGCGCCGCGCCGGCCCGCGCCAGCGCGTCGCCGCCCGCCTCTACCAGCGCCAGCAAGGTGCCCGGATAGCCGGGCTGCCCCTCGGTCAGCCCGACATATCCGTCGCCTGCGTCGACCGCGAGGCCGGTGCCGGCGCCGGTCTGGTAGCTCATGAACTTCACGATGGTTCTCCGGGTCTGCGGCCGTGGATCAGCGGCTGAACTTGAGCTGGATCATCACGGTCCGGCTCTCTTCCGCCACGCCGGTCACGGCGCCCGGGATGTTGGGCGTGGGATAGGCGAAGGAGGTCGATATGGCGTTGTTGAGGTTGCGCCCGATCAGCGACAGTTCGATGCCGCGATCGCGGTCCTTGATGCCGATGCTGCCGTTGAGCGTGGTGAACGCCTGGCCGAACGGCACGGCGGCGGGATTGAGCTGGTGCGAGATGCGCCCGCGATAGGTGACGTCGCCGCCGACGATCAGCCCGTATTGGCCGGTGAGCGTGCCGTCGTAGAGGAACGCCGCCTTGCCCGCGAGCCGCGGCGAGCGCGGCATGCGGTCGTCGAGCCCCGGCGTCTGGTCGAGATTGCGCGCGCGCGCATAGGTGCCGTCGACCGTGAAGCGCAGCCCGCGCGTCGCCTGCCACAGCGCATCGAGCTCGGCGCCGTCCGAGGCGACGTGCAGGTTCTGGATCACGAACACCGAGCCGTTGAACAGGTTGTTCTGGAAATTCTGCACGCGCGTGTGGAAATAAGCCGCGTTGAGGTGCCAGGCACGCGCCGGCCCCTCGAACTTGAAGCCCGCCTCGATCGTGCGCGCGACCTCGGCCGCATAGGGCGAGTTGGCGGGGGTCGCGAAGTCGGAGAAGCCGCCGCCCTTGGTGCCCTGCCCCCACGAGGCGTAGAGCATCAGCCGCGGCATCGGCTTGTACTGCACCGTTGCCGACCCATCGAGCGAGCTTTCGCTGCGCGACAGGTGCGTCAGCGCGTAGGGCGGATATTGCACGGTCACGTAGCTGCCGGGGGCTACCAGCAGGCGCTGCATGTCGACGCCCTTCTTCTCGCTGGTGTAGCGGATGCCGCCGATGACGGTCAGCCCCTGGGTCAGTTCGAGGCTGGGCTGTGCGAAGGCCGAATAGGTGTCGGTGGTCTGGTTGAAATAGGCCTGGAACGCGCCCTGCGGATTGACCGGATAATGCACGCTCTGGAACAGGTCCTGGTAGAGCTTGTTGTGCACGTAGAGCCCGCCGACGAGATACTGGAACGCCCCGCCGCCGCTCGACGACAGCCGCACCTCCTGGCTGATCTGGCTGCCGCGGATATAGGCGCGGTCGTCGAAATAGTCGCCCGGCGTGAAGTCATAGTCGATATAGCGGTGCTGGCCGAAGTGCGAATAGCCGGTGATCGAGGTGATCGTGGCGGGCCCCAGGTCATAGTCGATCGTGCCGGTCGCACGGTCGCTTTTCTGGTGTAGCCGCGTCGGACCGTTCGCGTTGTAGGTGGCATAATGGCGGTCGAGGTTGGTCTCGTACACGCTGGAATAGCCCGCCGCCGCGAACAACGCGGCCGCGGCGGGGCTGCCGACGATGAACTCGCCGGGCAGGCCGATGTTGCGCAGGAACTCGTGCGAGTAGCTGCCGGTGACCGTCAGCCCGGAGACGGGCTTCCACACCGCGGTGATGCGGCCGGCTTCCTCCTTGGTCTGGCGCGCGTTCGTTTCCGCCGGCGCCTTCTGCACGCGGTTGGTGAGATCACCGCCCAGATCCTGATATTGGCCCGCGACGCGGATCGCCAGCGTCGAGCCGAGCGGGATATCGACCCCGCCCGAGGCGTTGACCGAATTGCGCGTGAACTCGTAACCGGCCAGCCCGTCGATCGCGAAATGGTCGCCCGGGCGGCGGGTCTGCAGCGTGATGGCGCCGAGGCTGGTGTTCTTGCCGAGCACCGCGGCCTGCGTGCCCTTGACCACCTCGATCCGCTCGATATCGAACAGTGAGGACAGGAAGTCCGCCCCGCGCGCCGCATAGACCCCGTCGACGAACAGCGCCACGCCCTGCTCGAACGACACCGGGCCCGGTGACGTGCCGATCCCGCGGATCGTGGCATTGGCGGTGTTGTTCGGCGGGCGCTGGATGATGACGCCCGGCACGATCGAGCCGAGCTGCTCGATGGTCGCGATGCCCGATCGCGTCAGCGTCTCGGACGACACCACCAACACCGTCGCGGGGGTGTTCTGGACCGAGGAGGTGCGCTTGAGCGCGGTGACTACGATCTCGCCGCCGGTCTGGTCGGCGGTCGCGACGGGGGTGCCCGACTGGCCGCCGGGCAGATCCTGCGCGCCGCGCGGCGCGGCCGGGCTGACGCCCTGTTCGGCCGGGGTGCTGTTCGGCGTTTGCTGCGCCCAGGCGGGCATGGCGATTGCGGCGAGCGTCGTCGTCGCGACCAGCCTCACGAGCGTCTTCGAGCAGATATGCATGACCCTGTTCCTCTCCGTTGTCCGCCTCGGATCGAGCGGTTATCGCGTCACATCGCCTGTCCGCCATATATTGACCAATTGATACCCATCGGCCTTTATATTCACAGGAAATATATCAGGAGCGGGGCTCGGTGAATCTTCGGACGTTCGACCTCAACCTGCTGCGCATCTTCGAGGCGATCAACCGCGACCGCAGCGTGTCCACGGCGGCGGACAAGCTCGGCCTGTCGCAGCCGGCGGTCAGCAACGCGCTGAACCGGCTGCGGCGGCACTTCGACGATCCGCTGTTCGTGCGCACCCGCCGGGGCATGGAGCCGACACCCAAGGCCGAACAGCTGGCATTGGCGGTGCATCAGGGCATGACGACGATCCGCGCCGGGCTGAGCGCGGGGGGCGATTTCGATCCCGCGCGATCGGAACGGCGCTTCACGCTGCTGATGACCGATGTCGGGGAGATTTCGTTCCTGCCGATCCTGCTCTCCGAACTTCGCCGCCGCGGCCCCGCGATCGACATCAACGTGGTCGAGGCCGGGCTGGCCGGGTATGAGGAGCTGCTGGAGAACGGCATGGCGGACCTCGCAATCGGCCGCATCCGCCTGGCCGACACGCTTGCCTCCGAGCTGATCCATTCCAGCCCGTTCGTCGTCCTGCTCAGCCGCACGCACCCGCGGCTCGGCACCGCGCCCGACGGCCGGCGGACGCTCAGCTATGCCGATTATCTCGCCGCGCCGCACGTGCTGGTGCAGCCGCGGGGCGCATCGGGCGACCCGATCCGCGAGGCGCTGGGCGAGGATGCGGCGAAGCGCCGGATCGGCCTGTCGATTCCGCACGCGACGGTGCTGCCGATGATCATCGGCGATACCGAGCTGATCGCCACCGTGCCCGAGGCGTGCGCGCAGAACCTGATCGCCAGCGGCAAGCTGTGCCAGGTCGAGGCGCCGTTCGCGATCGAGCGCAACTTCGTCTATCAATGGTGGCACAAGCGCAACACCGCCGATCGCGGGCATCGCTGGCTGCGCGGCATCTTCGCGAGCGCGGGGATATAGACAGGGCTATTCGCGATCGCCCCCAATGTTCCCCGCCGCCGCCGGGTTCATCGCAACCCGGCCGCGATCCGCCCTGGTTCAAGGCTCTTCCAGCGTCACCAGCCAGAGCTTGGCCAGCCGCGCGACCGCGTCGATCGCCTGCGCGACGGGCATCCCCGCCGCACCCGCGAGCGCGCCGACCGCGAGCGGTCCGCCGGCAAGCGCCCCCAGCACGCGCGCGACGACCTCGTCGGGCGGGTTCCAGCTCTGGTGCATGATCGTGGCGGTGATCGCCTTGTAGCGCGCCATGTCCGCGCCTTCGGCCGCCGCCGCGATCGTCCCGGACGCGACGACGCGCGTCGGATAGCCGGCGAAGGCGGCGAAGGGATCGGGGAACGAAGTGCTCGCGCGCGGCGCGGCGGCGATCCGCTCAGCCCAGGCGGGCTCGGCGGCGAGCCGGCGGCGGATCGCATCCAGCTCGTCCCACAACGCGCGATACCGGCCGTAGATCACCCCCCAGTCGAACGTCTCGCGCGCGCGCCGGCGCCCCGCCTCGCCCAGCCGCGTGCGCAACTCGGGGTTCGTCACCAGGTCGCACAGCCGGTCGACGAGCTGCGCCCGGTCGAGCGAGATCGCCATCGCGGTGCGCCACAGATAATGATCGTAGACGTTGGCGCCCGATTCGAAGTCGGCGGCGATCGCGGCACCTCCCGCCTGCGGCATCCAGGCGCGGATGCGGAAGCCGTCGACGCCGTCGCGCACCGTGTCCTTGTAGCCGTCCCAGTCGCTCACCACCACGGGCAGGCCGGCGGCCATCGCCTCCAGCGGCGTGAGGCCGAACGTCTCCTGGATGCTGTCGGCAAGCGAGACGAACAGATCGGCGGCGGCCCAGGCGCCGGCATAGGCCGCGAAGTCCTTGCCCTCGACGAACAGCGCGCGCACCGCGCCGCAGAATTCGGCGGTGGTGGCGCGGAAGACGCGTTCGGTGCTCGCGTTGAAGAAGCTTCCGGCCTGGATCAGCACGATCCGGCGCCCGGTGCGCCGCGCGGCCTCCTCCAGCCCGCGATACATCGCCACCGGATGCGCCTTGCCCGAAAACGACAGGCGCCCCGCGAACAGCGCCACCACCTCGTCCTCGGCGATGCCGAGCGCCGCGCGCGCGGCGCCGCGCCGCTCGGGCGTGATCGCGTAATCTGAAGCATGCACGCCGAGCGGGATCACCGGGCGCTGCACCTGCGGCGGCGCCACGCGCTGGCCGAGCCGCCAGCCGAGATAGTCGGCCTGCCGCGCGAGCGTCTCGTCGACCACCTCGCGCGCGGCGTGCGAGGTGCAGATCAGCGCGTCCCACGGCATCACCGGCGCGGCCAGCAGATCGGCGATATGCTGCGGCCCCGCCGCGCTCGACAGCGTGTGCGTCACTCCGCACAGGCTGTAGGCGCCCGCGCCCGCGCGCAGCCGCAGCCGCGCGGGCAGCGCCAGCGCGTGATCGGGCCGGTAGAGCATCCCCGCGCGCGCGAGCAGATCGAGCCGCGCGGCGGGGATCCAGCGCGCCTCGGCCGCCTTGTCGATCGCCGTGACCGCGCGATCGAACAGCTCGAACAGCGGCCGCGTGGGCGCGTAGCAGATCAGCGGCTCGCTCTGCCGTCCCGCCACCGCCGCGCGCAGGAAGCCGTTGCCCGCCGATTGCCGCCCCATCAGCTTCGGTCCGTCGAGCAGGTAGCCATCGGGATGGAACAGGATGGCGGCTTGCATCGCCGCCGCCTAACACGGCGCTTTCGGCGATCCAATCGACGGGGCGGCGCGCGTGAAACTCAACCTGGGCTGCGGTTTCAACAAGCGCGAGGGCTGGCTCAACGTGGACAATTTCCCCGAATGCGCGCCCGATCGCATGCTCGATATCGAGGCCACGCCATGGGACCTGCCCGACGATGCGTGCGAGCACGTCCTGATGAAGCACGTGCTCGAGCATGTCGGCGCGCGGTTCGACACCTTCGCGGCGGTGATGCGCGAGCTGTACCGCGTGACGCAGCCCGACGGCGTGGTCGAGATCCACGTGCCCCACGTGCGCCACGACAGCTTCTGGTCGGATCCCACGCACGTGCGCGCGTTCACGCCGCTCACCTTCCGCATGATGTCCAAGCGCCAGAACCGCGAATGGATCGCGGCGCGCGCCAATTACACGATGCTGGCGCTGGTGATGGACGTCGATTTCGAAGTGGAGGGGGTGGTCCAGATCTACGATCCCGCATGGTGGCGCAAGGTCGAGGCGGGCGAGCTCAGCCGCGACGCGCTGCGGGAGAAGGCGAACGAATCTTGGAACGTCGCGCGCGAGCTGCAGGTGCGGCTGCGCGCGGTGAAAGGCTGAGGCGCGATCGTGCCCAAGCGGTCTATGAAAACCGCCCCTTTGGGATTATATCGCCCCCGTGCGGCGTTCCGCCGTGACAGGAGATAGCGCTATACCACCGCCCATCATGCCGCGCCGCCCGCTGGGCGCGCCGCCGCTGCCGCTCAACGGCCCCCGCTTCAACGAGTTCATCCAGAGCCAGAAGGTGCGGGTGATCGACGAGAATGGCGAGAATCTGGGCGTGATGTACACGCGCGAGGCGATGGAGCAGGCGCGCGAGGTGGGCCTCGATCTGGTCGAGATCAGCCCCAACGCCGATCCGCCGGTCGCCAAGTTCCTCGATATCGGCAAGTTCAAATACGAGGCGCAGAAGAAGGCCAACGCGCAGCGCAAGAACCAGAAGACGCAGGAGATCAAGGAGATCAAGATGCGTCCCAATATCGACGATCACGATTACGACACCAAGATGAAGAAGGTGCACGAGTTCATCGGCGAGGGCGACAAGGTGA
>CAXUGZ010000076.1:3762-6974 GCA_964250685.1 uncultured Sphingomonadaceae bacterium | reverse complement strand
AGACGATCCTGTGCCTCACCTTCACCAAGGCCGGCGCGGCGGAGATGGCCGAGCGTATCCAGGGGCGGCTCGCGGCGTGGGTGCGGATGCCCGCGAAGACGCTTCAGAAGGAGCTGTTCGCGCTCGACGAGGCGCATGACGAGCCGGCGGTGCGTGGCGCGCGCCGGCTGTTCGCGCGCGTGCTCGATGCGCCGGGCGGCGGGCTGCGCATCCAGACGATCCACGCTTTCTGCCAGACCCTGCTGGCGGGCTTCCCCGCCGAGGCGGAGCGAGGCCGGCCTCTCGCCCGGCTTCCGCCCGCTGGAGGGGCGCGCCGAGGCAGCGCTGGCGCGCGCGACCTTGGCCGAATTGCTGGTCGAGGCGGAGCGCGGCGGCGATCTCGGGCTGATCCGCGACGTGCAGGCGCTCAGCCGCCGGCTCGGCGAGGAGGGCGCCGAACGCTACCTCAAGCTGTGCGCGCGCGCGCCCGACGCCTTACGCGAGCTTGGATCGCGCGAGGGGATCGAGCCGCGCGTGCGCGCCGCGCTCGAGGTGCCGCTGGGGGAGGTCGAGGCGGCGATCGCCGAGGCGTGCGCCGACGGACGCTTCGACTGTGCCACCTTGCGCCGCGTCGCCGAGGCCAATCGCGGCTGGGGCACCGCCAAGGGCATCGGCCACGCCGATCTGGCCGAGGCGTTCCTCGCCGCCGATCCGCTCGGCCGCGCGCGCTTGCTCGAGGGGCTGATCGGCATCGCGCGCACCAGGAAGGGCGAACCGCTCGCGTTCAGTGCCAAGCTGCTCGGCTGCGATCCCGATCATGGCGGCAATTGCGCGCGGCTGGCCGAGGCGATCGAGCTGCTGCTGTCGCTGCGCAGCCGCGCCGCTCTGTCCGAGCTGCTCGCCGCCGGGCTGCGCGCGGGGCAGGCCTATGCGCTCGCCTACGCCGCCGCCAAGCGATCGGCTGGCGCGGTCGATTTCGATGACCTCATCCGCCTCACCGTGGCGTTGCTCGGGCGGCGGGGGATCGGCGAGTGGATGCGCTACAAGCTCGACCGGCGGACCGATCACATTCTGGTAGACGAAGGCCAGGACACCAATCCGAGCCAGTGGGAGATCGTCAAGGCGCTGGCCGACGAGTTCTTCGCCGAGGAGCCGGAGGAGGAGACGCGGCCCGCGCGCACGATCTTCTCGGTGGGCGATTTCAAGCAGGCGATCTTCGGCTTCCAAGGCACCGACCCGGCGGCGTTCCTGCTCGCGCGCGAGCATTTCGCCGGCGCGGCGCACGCGGGCGAACGCACGCTCGAGCGCCTCTCGCTCGACCGCAGCTTCCGCTCGACCCCGCCGATCCTGGCGGTGGTGGACCGATTGGTGGCGCAGCTCGGGCGCG
Organism: uncultured Sphingomonadaceae bacterium; assembly: GCA_964250685.1. Taxonomy (GTDB): domain Bacteria; phylum Pseudomonadota; class Alphaproteobacteria; order Sphingomonadales; family Sphingomonadaceae; genus Sphingomonas_I. The sequence goes on along the minus strand of CAXUGZ010000076.1, from coordinate 5,608 downwards.
AGCGGCTCGGGCTGTTCGACGAAGCCGAGCCGCATTTGAGCGCGCGCGAGGCGCTGCCGGGGATGGTCACGTTGTGGCGGCCGATCGCGTTGGAGACCGCCCCGGACCCTGAGGATGCGGGCGAGGAGGAGTGGATCGACGACGCGCAGCGCCTGTTCGCGGGCAAGCTCGCCGAGCAGGTCGCCGAGTGGCTCGCGCAGCCGCTGTGGCTGCCCGGCAAGGGCCGCGCGCTGCGGCCCGAGGACGTGCTGATCCTGGTGCGCAAGCGCGGCACGCTCGCCTCGCTGATCGTCGCGCGGCTGCACGCCGCGAGCGTGCCCGTGGCGGGGGTCGACCGGCTGCGGCTCGACACGCCGCTCGCGGTCAAGGACCTGATGGCGGCGATCCGCTTCGTGCTCCAGCCCGAGGACGACCTCAACCTCGCGGGGCTGCTCGTCTCGCCGCTGTTCGGGCTCGATCAGGATGCGCTCTACGCGGTCGCCTTCGGCCGCAGGGGCGGGTTGTGGGAGGCGGTCGCGAGCACGCCGGGGCTGGACGAGGTCGCGGCGGGTCTGCGCGCGATGCTCGGCGGCGCCGACTTCGCGACGCCCTACCGCTTCCTCGAACACATCCTGTCCGGCCCGCTCGACGGGCGCCGCGCGCTGATGGCGCGCCTGGGGGCGGAGGCGCGCGATCCGATCGAGGAGCTGCTCAACGCCGCGCTCGCGTTCGAGGGCGAGGCGACCCCCACGCTGCAGCGCTTCCTCGACTGGTTCGATCGCGACGAGGTCGAGGTGACGCGCGACCCCTCGGCGCCGCTCGATGCGGTGCGCGTGATGACCGTGCACGGCGCCAAGGGATTGCAGGCGCCCTTGGTGATCCTGGCCGATGCGACGGGCGACCCGGATGCCGCGCGCACCGGCACGATTCCATGGGCGGTGGAGGAGGGGGGGCGGCCGCTCCCCGTCTTCCGCCCGCGCAAGGCCGAGCTGGCGGGATCGCTCGCCGAGGCGCTGGCGCATGCCGAGCGGCGCGAGCGCGCCGAACATTGGCGGCTGCTCTATGTCGCGGTGACGCGCGCCGAGGAACGGCTGGTGATCGGCGGAGCACTGGGGCCGCGCGCGCGCGGGGCGCCGCCGTCCGAGAGCTGGTATGCCGAGATCCACAAAGCGATGGCCGCGCTCGGCGCGGAGGAGCGGGCGGACACGCGCTGGGGCGGCGCGCGCGATTACGGGCGCGAGGTCGCGCCGCGCTCCCCGGCCACGCGTGCGAGCGCGCCCGGCGCGGCCGCGCCGCTCCCTGCCTGGCTGCGCCGGCCCGCGCCCGAGGAGCAGCGCCCGCCGCGTCCGCTCGCGCCCTCCGCGCTCGGCGAGGATGCGACCGCCGATCCGCCGCCCGGCCCCGCGATGATCGACGCGGCGCGGCGCGGGCGCCTGCTCCATGCATTGTTCGAGCGGCTGCCGCCGGTCGCGGCGTCTGCGCGCGCCGAAGCGGGGGAACGCTGGCTGGCGGGATCGGCGGGGGTGAGCGATCGGGCGCTCGCGCGCGCGCTCGTCGCCGAGGTCTGCGCGATCGTCGCCGATCCGGCGAATGCCCCCTTGTTCGATCCCGCCGGGCTGGCGGAGGCGCCGATCGCGGCGGTGCTGCCGAACGGGATCGTCGTCGCCGGCACGGTCGACCGGCTGGTGGTGACCGACGATCGCGTCCTGCTGGCCGATTTCAAGACCGGGCGGCGCATGCCCGCCGACGCGGCGGACGTGCCGCCGGGCCATCTGCGCCAGATGGCGGCCTATGCCGCCGCGCTCGGCGTGATCTTCCCCGGTCGTCCGGTCGAGGCGGCGCTGCTCTATACGAGCGGGCCGGTGCT
>CAXUGZ010000076.1:0-3752 GCA_964250685.1 uncultured Sphingomonadaceae bacterium | reverse complement strand
GGTCGAGGCATGGTTGCTCTACACCGCGGGACCCAGGCTGATCGCGCTTCCGCCCGCGCTGCTCGCCGCGCACAAGCCGAGCTTCGCGACCGCGGAGCAAAAGCTTGGGGCCAGCGGTTGAGCCGCCGCCCTGCGCGCCCTACATCCTGCGTACCACACGGAGATACATGATGGGCACCAAGAAGGTTACCGACACCAGCTTCGAAGCCGACGTGCTCAATGCATCGGGTCCGGTGCTGGTCGATTTCTGGGCGGAATGGTGCGGGCCCTGCCGCATGATCGGCCCCGCGCTCGAGGAGCTGTCGGAGGAGCTGGGCGAGCAGGTCACGATCACCAAGCTCAACATCGACGAGAACCCCGATGCGCCCGGCCGCTACGGCGTGCGCGGCATCCCGACGATGATCCTGTTCAAGGCCGGCGCGCCCGCCGCGACCAAGGTGGGCGCTGAGCCCAAGGGCCAGATCAAGCGCTGGATCGAGGGCGCGCTCTAAGGAGCGGTCAGCGAACTGAAACGAGCAAGCGGCCGTCGGTGTCCCGACCGACGGCCGCTTTATTTTTGTTATTGACACGTTACGAAATCTGGATCGCGGTCGCGGTTTGCACGTTCATGGACCGGTTGTTCAGGGAGCGTAGCGATGGTCCGGGGGTGGCGTGCGGCGGCATTGGCAAAGCGCGGTTTGTGGGTCTGCGGCGCCGCGCTGGCGGCGATGTCCGTCCCTTCCGTCGCCGCCGCGCAGGATGTCGCGATCGAGCAGCCGGCTCCAGTCGCGAACACGTGGAGCGTCGCCGCGGTCGGCCAGTTGATCGATGCGATCGAGGCGTCGCGGGCCGAGGGGCTCAACCCGGCCGACTATAATCCGGCGGTGCTGCGCCGCGCGCTCCCGGAGGGAGCGGGTCCCGCCCTCGACGTGCTTGCCGACGCGGCGGCGCTGACGCTGGCGCACGATTATTATTTCGGCCGCGTGAGCGATCATGCGTCGGTGGGCTGGCTGATCGGCCGCCCGCCCGAGGGCGCGCAACTCGCGGTGCGCCTGCACAGGGCCGCCGCCCAGGGCGATCTCGCGTCCTTCTACGCCTCGCTGCTTCCGTCCGACCCGCGTTACGCCGCGTTGCGCGAGGCGCTGGCCGATGCGCCCGACGCCGCCACGCGCGATCGGCTGCGCGCCAACATGGAGCGCTGGCGCTGGATGCCGCGCACGCTCGGCGACAATTATCTCTACGTGAACGTGCCGAGCTACAAGCTGCGCGTGATCGACAATGGCGCCAGCCTCGCCACCTATACGGTGGTGGTCGGCGCCAAGGACACGCCGACCCCCGCGCTCGCCTCGCCGACCAGCTCGCTGGTGGTCAACCCGTGGTGGAACGTCCCCGTCAGCATCGTCAGGAAATCGAACCTGCGGCCGGGCCGCGCGGGCTTCCAGTTCACCGCCAACCGCGACGGCAGCTGGGCGGTGCGCCAGCCTCCCGGCCCGCGCAACTCGCTGGGCAGGATCAAGTTCAACCTCGTCAACGATCAGGCGATCTACCTCCACGACACCCCCGCCAAGGCGTTGTTCGCGCGCCAGCAGCGCGCGCTCAGCCATGGCTGCATCAGGGTCAAGAACATCGACCGGCTGGCGACGCAGCTGATGGACGATGGCGGGGAAGCGCTGCCGCTCGACGAGGCGCTGGCGAGCACGCAGACCGCCACGCTGCGCCTGCCGCGCACGTGGCAGGTCTACATCGTCTACTTTACCATGGACAGCGTCGAGCCGGGCAGCCTCGTCACCTATGACGATCCCTACGGCTATGACGCGCGGATCGTGGCGAGCCTCGACGGCCACCCCGCACCACCGGCCCCGCGGCCGACGCAGATCGCCTCGCGGTAACCCTCTTCTCTCTCCATCCGAGGAGAGAAAAGGCCGATGTTGACCGGCTACGAAGCGGGCGGATCTTTCGTTACGGGCTTCGCGCGACGCCACATGAGAGCGTTGGCAGCTACAAAAACAGCGTACATAAAAAGATACCCCGCCAAGAGTGCTGCCCAGTTTTGCCTATCTTCGGGCGCCAGTCGGCCGGATAACCGGAGTGCGATATACATCGCCGCCGTCGCGATTGCGGCTGATCTCAAGGGAATCAGCCATATGAATTTCCAGACGCGGATGGTCTTCACTCCGGCTTCTCCGAATCCGCTTTATCAAAAATCGCCTTCTTGGCTGAACCGAACACGAAAAGGGCCGCCCGTCGCCGGGCGGCCCTTCGCGTAGACAGCAGTCCGTCTCGCTTATTGCGAGTTGGACATGTTGCTGCCCATCGTGCTGTTGTCGGCCATGTTGCCGCCCGACATGTCGTTGCCCGCGGCGGTCGAATTGTCGGCACCCATGCTGCCGTTCATGTCGGCCGCGCCGGTGTCGTTGGCCGTGCCCATCGAGTTGGTGTCGGTCATCGACACGTTCTCGGTGGTGGTGTTGGTCTCGCTCTTGCCGCAGGCCGAGACGGCCAGGGCGGCAGCCGCCACCATCGCGACCGTCATGGTCTTGTTCAGAATATCTCGCATGTCCAGACTCCCTAGTGTGTTGATTTGGACTGGGCTTGCCGCAATTCCCAAATCGGGCGAGACCTTACCACAATGCGCCAATGCCTCAAGGGGAGATGGCGGCGTGCCCAAGTGTCTGGAGAAAGCCGGGGAATCCGGCGGCCAGCAGCTGGTCCACGCGCGCCATCGCGGTTTCGCGCTGCAACGCGGCAAGGCTGGTGACCGGAAACCCGGCGATTCCGCACGGGACGATCGCCTCGAAGTGCGCCAGGTCGGGCGCCACGTTGAGCGCGAACCCGTGGAGCGTCACCCAGCGGCGCACGCGTACCCCGATCGCGCCGATCTTCGCCTCCCGCCCCTGCGCATCGTCCACCCAGATGCCGATCCGCCCCGGCGCGCGCCGCGCCGCCACCCCGAGCTGCGCGAGCGCATCGATCACCCACCCCTCGAGCGCGGCGACGTAGCGGCGGACGTCGCGCCCGCGCGCCTCCAGATCGAGCATGACGTAGCCGACGCGCTGGCCCGGACCGTGATAGGTGTAGCGTCCCCCGCGCCCGGCGCGGTGCACCGGGAAGCGCGCCGGATCGAGCAGCTCGCCCGCGTCCGCGCTGGTGCCCGCGGTGATCAGCGGCGGATGCTCGAGCAGCCACACCAGTTCGGGCGCGGTCCCGGCGCGGATCGCATAGGCGGTGCGCACGTGGCGGCCGGGCTCGTCGGCGGATGCTCGAGCAGCCAGATCAGCTCGCGCGCGCCGGCGTCGCGAATCGCCGCCGCGCGCGCCTCCATCGCCGCCAGCGCCGCGGCATAGTCGGTGAGGCCGGGCGAGACGCGCCATTCGATCCGGTCGGGAGGAGCCGCCATGCGCGCGCTGTGCGGTCCACCGCGGCCGCTGGCAAGCGCGACCCGGCGATTGTGTTTAGTCGACGCTGCGGCGATAGAGGCGGCCATGCGGGGAGCGGCCAACCGGATATCGATCGAGGAGGCGTTCCTCTGGACGCAGCGTTTCGCCGCGCGCGAGTGGCGCCTGCTGCTGCCGGTGGCGTTGGCCTTCATGGCGCTGCCGCCCCTGCTGTTGGGGCTGCTCCTGCCCGATCGGCTCAAGGCGATGATCGCGCAGAGCGGCGCGGGCGCGGGCCCGGTCGATTCCGCCATGCTCGGTGGGCTGATGCCGTTCGTGCTGGCCGTGCTGACGCTGAGCTGCCTGGGCGGGCTCGCCCTCACCGCGCTGGCGCTGGTG
>CAXUGZ010000075.1:5105-6978 GCA_964250685.1 uncultured Sphingomonadaceae bacterium | reverse complement strand
GATCAGCGTGCTCTCGATCGCGATCGGCAATACCATGCGCGCGAAGATCACCGTGATAGCGGCGTCGTTGGAGCGGATGCCGGCCTGGATCAGGCGCGCCTGCGCGGCCTTGATCTGGCTGTCCTGAAGCCCCTTGAAGCTCGACAGGAAGGCGCGCATCCGATCGGTGCTCTGCTTCGAGCGGGTGAGCTTGGCGCGCTTGCGGGTCGATGCGGTGATCCCCGCCTTGAGCTGCTCGCGCCGCTCGTTGAGCGCCTTGACGCGCCGCGCCATCGGATCGCGCACCGTGGTCGCGGTGTAGATGGCGAACATCAGGGCGAGCATGGCGGCCGCCGACAGCAACGTCGCCGCCATTATCAGATCCACGCCGAACAGACCGTGCGCCACGCTCAAGCCCCTAAATCTCGAAGCTGATCATCTTGCCCATGATGAACACGCCGATGCCCATCCACACGCCCCCGCCCGCAGCCGCCATCACCAGCCGCTGATCGCTGAAGAAGCCGCTCATGTACCCGGGGTTGATGTACCAGATCAGCGCGAACACGATGAACGGCAGCGATCCGATGATGTAGGCCGACGCCTTGGATTCGGACGACATCGCGCGGATCTTGAGCCTCATCTGCATCCGCTTGCGCAGCACGTCCGAAAGGTTCGAAAGCGTCTCGGCCAGGTTGCCGCCGGTCTCGCGCTGGATCGCCAGCGTGATGACGAAGAACTGGAATTCGGGCGTGACCAGCCGATCCGCGCTTTCCTGCAGCGCCGCCTCCATCGTGCGGCCGATGCGCATGCGATCGGCCACCCCGCGGAACTCGCTCCCCACCGGATCGGGAACCTCCTTGCCGACCACGCTCATCGTCTCCGAGATCGGCAGGCCCGAGCGCAGGCCGCGCACGAGCAGGTCGATCGCGTCCGGAAACTTGGCGGTGAAGCGCTGCGTGCGGCGCGTGGCGAGCTTGCCGGTGAACCAATAGGGCAGGCCGACGCCGACCAGCAGCCCCGCCAGGACGGTCAAGACCGGCGGCACGCCGCGCGTGAACAGCAGCGCCCAAACGACTGCCGTCAGCCCGGCCGAGGCGCCGGCATATTGGCCGAGCGTCCAACTCTTCCCGGTCATCTCGATCCGGCGGCGCAGCAGATCGGGGTTGGGGATCAGCCGGTGGAAGGTGATCTCCAGCGCGGTGGCGCGCGCCGCGGTGATGCGGCGGAGCTGCGTCTCGACCGTGAAGGCCGCGGCATGGCGGACCTTGAACGCGTCTATCCGCCGCGCCCGCGCACGGCTTGCCGGGCTCTTCGCGAAGAACGCGCCCCAGGCGAGCGCGGCCCCGCCGATCACGAGGAGCAGGAACACCATCATGGCGCGCGATCCCTCAGGCTGCGGTCTTGCGCGGCAGCAGCGCGCGCATATCGGCGAGCCGGCCCATCAGCGACTTGCCCGGCTTGGCCGCCGAGCCCGTATCTCCCTGCACGAGATCGGCGAGCGCGGCGAGACCCTGGCCGAGCTTGGCGGTCTTGCCCGCTTCGGCGATCGGCTTGCCGAGCTTGGCGGCCTGCGCCGCGAGCTTGGGATCGCTGGGCAGGACGATCTGCAGCACATGCTCGATCGAGCTTTCGAAATCCTTGCGGCCGATCTCCTCCTGCCCGCCGGGGGGCACCTTGTTCGCCACCAGCACGACGCGCGTGGCGGGCGCGTTGGCCTTGAGCCAGGAAAGGATGCGGATGGTGTCGCGGGTCGCGGCGAGCGTCAGCTCGGTCACCACCACGGTCACGCTCACATCGTGGAGCAGGCTCGGATGCTGCACCAGCATGTGGCGCGGCAGATCGACCACGGTGCACGCGCACGCGGCCCTCAGCTCTTCCTGGAGCTGGAAGAAGG
>CAXUGZ010000075.1:4437-5095 GCA_964250685.1 uncultured Sphingomonadaceae bacterium | reverse complement strand
GCGTTCGATGAACAGCCCGTCGATCCGGCTCGGATTCTCGATCGCGTCGGTCAGCCCGCGTCCGGGCTCGAGATCGAGCGCGATCGCGGCGGTGCCGAAATGCACGTCGAGGTCGAGCAAGGCGGTCGAACGGCCGCGCTCGGACAGCAGCCAGGCGAGCGATACCGCCACGGTCGATCCGCCGACCCCGCCGCGCGCGCCGATCACGGCCATCATCGTGTGCTGCGTCTCGCCCGGCACCTCGGCCACCCGCGCGCCCAGCTGGACCGCCTGCGCCTGCGCCTGCGCGATCGTCTCGCGCAGCTGATCGACGGTGAAGGGCTTGAGCAGGTAATCGTAGATGCCGCTGGCGATCAGCTCGCGGTAGAAGCGCACGTCGTTGATGTGGCCGCACGCGATCACCATCGTCCCCGGCTCGCACACCTCGGCGAGGCCGTTGATATCGTCGAGCGCGTCGGCGGAATCGGACAGATCGATCAGCAGCACGGTAGGCGACGGCGACACCGCCAGCGACTGGACCGCATAGCGCACCCCGCCATTGTGGATGCGCTCGAGCGGCCAGCCGAACGACAGCGCGGCCGCGCGCGCGACATCCTCCGTGTCGAGATCGCTGAGGAACGCGCTGAACGGATCGCGCAGCGCGCCGCGCGGATGGAAG
>CAXUGZ010000075.1:0-4427 GCA_964250685.1 uncultured Sphingomonadaceae bacterium | reverse complement strand
GGGCGCGTTCATGGCGTGCCTCCCTTGGTGCCGGTCTTCTCCAGTTCGGCCTTGCCCGTCGGCACCAGCTCGCGCCACGCCTTCACGCCCTTGACGGCGGAGAACGCATCGCTGCCGCGCGACGCGCGGCCGTGGAGAAGATCGGCGGGGTCCGCGATCATCGCCGCCAGATTGGCGTTGGTCGCGCAGCCGAAGTTCGCGGCCATCGCATCGTTCGCGTTGGCGGCGCTGTCATGCCAGTCGGGGCAGCCGGGCACGAACGCGCCGCGGCTCGTCACCACCGGCTGATGCGGGCTGTCGAGGCCGCGATTTTCTACGCCCGCGCATCCGGCGAGCGCCAGCGCGGCGGCGAGGAGGGGAAGGCGGGCAAGGACCATGCGAGTCTCCGGTGCCGGTCGCATTACGGACGCGACGGGGGCGTGGGGATGGGGGTGGCGGCGACAGGGGCGGGGGAGCGCGCGCCGCTGGTGCCGTCGTAGAGCTTGCCGCGCAGCACGCGCGCGGCGGTATCGGGCGAGCGGTAGCCGTCGGTCGGCAGCACGATCTGCTTCGCGTCGACCGGCCTCACCAGATAGGGCGTCACGACGATCACCAGCTCGGTCTCGTTGTTCTGGAAGCTGTTGGAGCGGAACAGCGCGCCGAGGATCGGCAGGTCGCCGAGGAACGGCGCCCTGGAGATGCTGTTATTGTGCCCGCTCTGGAGCAGCCCGCCGATGACGAAGCTCTGCCCCGATCCCAGCTCGACCGTGGTATCGGCGCGGCGCGTGGTCAGCGCGGGGATGGTGAAGCCGTTGAGCGTCACCGATCCCTGGGCGGACAGCTGCGACACTTCGGGCCGCACGCGCAGCGATATGCGCCCGTCGCTCAGCACGAACGGGGTGAAGGCGAGGCTCACGCCATATTGCTTGAATTCGACCGAGACCGCGCCGAGCCCCTGGCTCTGCGGCACGGGGATCTCGCCCCCCGCGAGGAAGCTCGCGGTCTCGCCCGACACCGCGGTGAGGTTGGGCTCGGCGAGCGTGGTGACGAGGCCGTTCTGCTCGTCGAGCTGGAGCGAGGCCATGATGTCGCCGCCGAATATGTGGCCGGCGATGCCGAGCGTGGTGCCGGCGAGCTGCTGGAATGTCGCGATCGCCTGGCCGGTGGCGGGATCCTTGGTAAGCGTGCCGGGCGTGCCCTGCGAGGCGAAGGTGATCGGGTTCGCCCCCTTCAGGTTCTGGTTGAGGAGGTTGACGCCGATGTTCTTGGCGACGCTGCGGCTGACCTCGACGATCTTGACGTGCAGGCTGACCTGCAGCGGGATCGCGGTCCTGAGGTGGTTGAGCACCTGCGTCGCGCTGCCGATGAAGGTCTCGGCCAGGCGCTGCGCCTCCTCGATGTCCTTGGGCGAATCGACCGTGCCGGTGAGCAGCACCATGCCGCCGATCGGCGTGACGGTGATGTTCGCCTCGGGCATCGCCAGCTTGAGCATCGCGCCGACATTGGTGATGTTGTTGCCGACGCGAACCTCGCTCGACCACACCACCGCGCCCGCGCGGTCGGTCGCGTAGATGCTGGTCTGGCCCGGCGCCTTGCCGAACAGGAACAGCTCGTTCGGGCTCCTGACCTGGACGTCGGCGATCTTCTCGTCGGCGACGAACAGGCCCGTCATCGGCCGCGCCAGCCGGACGAGCTGGCCGCTGCCGACCGACATCGTCACGGTCCGCGCGGGCAGCACCGCCTGTGCGACGGCGGGCGGTGCGGCGCTGTTTGCGGCGGGTGCGGCGGCGTGGGCCGGGGCCGCGGCGGCGGCAACCGCGAGCAGCAGGCTCGGCGCGCGCGGGGCGCGCGGGCGGGAAGCGAAGCGCATCTTAATTGCTCCCCACGGGAATTTCGGTGACCGTATTGCCGCGCGCGATCACGACCACCGGACCGGGGCGGCGATAGGGCGCGGCGCCTCCCGCCAGCGGCGGAGCGGACGATGCGGGGCTCAGGGCGGTCGCGGCCGGCGCGGGAGGCACCGTGCGGCGCTGGAAGCGCGACACGTCGCCGCCGGTGCTGAAGGTGGTGTCGCCGTCGCTCGGCCGCGAGGCGACCTGGAGCAGCATCTGCTTTTCCGCGCGCGGATCGGCGGGCACGCTGAGCTCGCCCGCCGCGATCTCGCGCTCCAGCTCCATCCGGTCGTCCGCGATCGACCGCAGCGAGAGCGACAGCGTGCCGATCGTCTGCGCCACCGCGATCTTCTCCGAAAGCTTGGGCGTCGCCTCCAGCGTGACGTTGGAGGCGGCGCTGATGACGGTCTTGCCGCCATCGTCGGTGGGCTTCTCGAAGCGCTGGTCGGTGGCCAGCACGCGCATGTTGCGCACGATCGTCTCGGTCACCTTGAGCGGCTGGCCGTCGCCGCCGCCCGCGACCGCCTGGGTGAGCAGCAGATCGATGCGGTCGCCGGGAAAGACGAAGCCCGCGACGCCGCTCTGCGCCGAGACCGAGATCGTCACCGCGCGCATGCCCGGCCCGAGCGCCGCGGCGAGGAAGCCGCGGTCGCCCGGCTTGATCAGCGACCCTTGCGTGATCGGCTGACCCGCGGGGATGGCGTAGCGCACGACCGTGCCGGCGAGCGCCTGGGGCGATTGCGCGCCCCGGATGTAATAAGCCTGCTGGACCAGATCCTTCGGCCACGATTGGTAGCGCAGCATGTCGGGGCTGATGATCGTGCCGACCTCGAGCGTGCGCATCGCCACCAGCACATCGGTGCCGGTGGGCTGCGCGGGCGCCATCGCCACCGCCTCGCGCGTCGCCGATCCGCCGAACAGGCTGCGCGCCATGATCGCGCAGACGACGGCCAGCATCAGCGCGCCGACCATCAGCATGAGCTTCCTGAGATTCATCGCGTCGAACGATCCCTGACTGTGCGGGCTTCACGGCCCGGCGCGATCATGTGCCCGGGACCGTTAAGATTTCGTTCGCCACGATCAGCAAAGCGGCGGCGGAGATCGCGACACCGTATGGAATTTCGAGCCGACCCTGAGACTTGCGCAGGCGGTGCGCGATCAGCATGGCCAGCGTCAGCACCCCGCCCGCGAGCGCCATCCACACCAGCAGTTGCGCCATCCGGACGAGCGGCAGCCACAGCGCCAGCGCGGCCAGCAGCTTGACGTCGCCCCCGCCCATCATCCCGAGGGCGAAGCAGGCCGCGAACACCGTCAGTACCCCCGCCGACAGCGCGATCTGAAGCAGCATGTCGTGTCCCGAATATCCCGCGGCGATCCACCACGCCGGCGCGAGCAGCGCGACCGCGAGCGTGAGCCGATTGGGGATCAGCCGCGTGCGCACGTCGCCCACCGCGGCCGCGATCAGCAGCGCGGCGAGGAGCAACAGGAGCAGGATGGCGGATGTGCCCATGCCGCCAAGGGTAGACGGCACCGCTTGCCAAATCGTATCCATGACCGCGTGAGCGGGATCAGCGCCGATATCGCCATCGTCGGCGCGGGCATGGCGGCCGCGAGCCTCGCCGCCATGATCGGCGCGGATGCGCGCGTCGTGATGATCGAGGCCGAGTCGCAGCCGGGCTATCACGCGACCGGCCGCTCCGCCGCCTTTTGGTCCGAAAGCTATGGCGGTCCTGGCGTGCAGCCGCTCACCACCGCCTCGGGCGCATGGCTGGAGGCGGGAGGGCATCTCAGCCCGCGCGGCTGCCTGCATATCGCCGACGCCGCGGGCGATGCGGGGCTGGATGCGCTCGCCGACGAGCTCGCGCGCGGCGGAGTCGCGCACGCGCCGCTCGACCGCGCGGCGCTCGAGCGGGAGGTTCCCGGTCTCGCGCCGGCCTATCGCCGCGGCCTGTCCGAGCCGACCTGCCGCGATATCGACGTGGCGGGGCTGCATGCGGCGTTCCTCGGCACCGCGCGCCGGGCGGGCACGCGCGTGCTCACCGACACGCCGGTGCGCGCGCTTGCGCGCGTCGACGGGCGCTGGCGCGTCGCCACGCCCGCGGGCGAGATCAGCGCCGCGATCCTGGTCGATGCCGCCGGGGCGTGGGCGGGCGAGATCGCGGCGATGGCGGGGGCTAGCGCGATCGGCATCCAGCCCTATCGCCGCACGATCGTCCAGCTCGCCACCGATCCGCCCATGCCCGCGGGCATGCCGCTGATCATGGACGCGGCGGAGCGCTTCTACTTCAAGCCCGAGGCGGGCGGCCGGCTGTGGCTGTCGCCGCACGACGAGAGCGAGGCGCCCGCGCACGACGTCGCCCCCGAGGAGCTGGACGTCGCGATCGCGATCGACCGGTTCGAGCACGCGGTCGACTGGCGCGTGCTGCGGCGCGAGCGTGCGTGGGCGGGGCTGCGCAGCTTCGCGCCCGACCGCCTGCCGGTCTACGGCTTCGACACCCGCGCGCCCGGCTTCTTCTGGTGCGCGGGGCAGGGCGGCTTCGGCATCCAGACCGCGCC
>CAXUGZ010000074.1:0-7012 GCA_964250685.1 uncultured Sphingomonadaceae bacterium | reverse complement strand
TCAGCGCGGCGACGGCTTCGTGCCGATCGTCGCCCGCCAGCGCGGGCCGATCGACCAAAGATCGCCCTATGCGCAGGGCAGCCTCGATGCGCGCGCGGTGTTCGCGGTGGCGCCCGGCACCGAACTCCAGGCGACGATGATGCTGCTGCGCGACACGCGCAGCCGCGGGCTGCCCGGCACCGACGACGCCAGCACCGGCGCCGACGCGAGCGTGCGGCTGGTCGGGCGCGGGCGGTGGGGTTTCGAGGCGCTGGGCTATGTGCAACTGCGCAAGTTCACCTCGGGCTTCGCCAGCGCCAATCCCGCGCGCACCGCCGCGAGCGAGACGCTCGACCAGTTCGACGTGGCCGCCACGGGCATCGGCGGCCGCATCGAGGTGCGGCCCCCGCTGGGCCGCGCCGAGCTGCGGCTGGGAATCGACGGGCGCCGTACCGAAGGCTCGACCAACGAATATTTCAGCTACGTCGCCGGGCTGCCGACACGCATCCGCGCGGCGGGCGGCGCCACCGCCACCTTGGGCGCCTTCGCCGATGCGAGCCTCGGGCTCGGCCGGGTGACGCTCACCGGCGGCGGACGCATCGACGGCTGGTGGATCGACGACGGGAGCCTGCGCGAACGGCTGATCGCCACCGGCGCGCCCGTCACCGATACGAGCTATGCCAACCGCCACGGCAGCGAGACCACCGCGCGCGGCGGGATCGCGTGGAAGCCCGCACGCGCGTGGCGGGTGCGCGGGGCGGCGTATCTCGGCTGGCGCCTGCCGACGCTCAACGAGCTTTACCGCCCGTTCCGCGCCGGGCTGGACGCCACCGCCGCCAATCCCGCGCTCGCGCCCGAGCGGCTCAAGGGCATCGATGGCGGCATCGATTGGGAGCCGCTGCCGAGCGTGCGGCTCTCCGCCACCGTCTTCCACAATGTGCTCGATCACGCGATCGCCAACATCACGATTGCGCAGGGCCCCGGCACCTTCCCCGGCGTCGGCGTGATCGCGGCGGGCGGGGTATACCGCATGCGCGGCAATCTCGACGCGATCCGCTCGGACGGCGCTGAACTGGAAGGCCATGTCACCGACGGATCGTGGCGCCTGTCCGCCTCCTACGCCTATGTCGCTGCGCGGGTGCGCGCGTCCGGCGCGGGCGCGGCGCTCAACGGGCTCGAGCCCGCGCAGACGCCGCGCCACCAGCTCTCCGCCACGCTCGGGCGCGAGGAGGCGTCGGGCCTCTCCGCCGCGGCGACGTTGCGCTATGTCGCCGCCCAGTATGAGGACGACCAGAACAGCCGCCGCCTGACGGACGCGACCACGCTCGACCTGACCGCCGCGATCCCGCTGGGGCCGCACCTGTCGATCGAGGCGCGCGCGGAGAACGTGACCAACACCCTGGTCGAGGCGACGCTCGCCGCCGACGGCACGATCGAGCGCGCCTCGCCCCGCACATTGTGGATCGGGGTGCGCTTCACCGGCTGAGCGCGCGCGCCACCGCCCGATAGCTCGCGCCCGCCAGCGCCTTACGGTCCATCGTGCGCGCGTCGAGCGGCGGGGCGAAGCGCAGCGTGACCGGCACCGGCCCGCGCCGTGCAAGCATGCGCTTGATCTCGGCCGCGAACCCCGCATCGTCGGGCCAGGCGATCTCGGGCGCGCGCGCGCCATAATCGATTGCCACCGGCTGGACGGCCGCGCCCGCCTCGACCGCGGCGGCGAACAGCGAAGGGCGGAACGGCGCGAGCGTCACCCCGTCACCCGTGCTGCCCTCGGCGAACAAGGTCACGGGCCGGCCTTCCCCCAGCGCGGCGGTCACCTCGCTCGCCTGCGCGCGCGTCGCGCTGCGCCGTTCGCGGTCGACATAGACGCTGCCCCCCAAGGTGGCGAGCCAGCCGATCGCGGGCCAGCGGGCGATCTCCGCCTTGGCGATGAATCGCGCCGGCGTCGCTCCGCCGAGCGCGAGGATGTCGAGCCACGAAATGTGATTGGCGGCATAGAGCGCGCCGCCGCGCGCGGGCGCGCCTTCGACGCGCACGCTGAGGCCGAGGATGCGCCCCACGCCCGCCAGGAAGACGCGCACCCAGAACGGCCCGCACCCGAACACGCTCGCGATCGCCCATGAGGGCAGGCAGGCGAGCAGGAGCAGAATGATCGCCGCGAGGCGAGCCACGGCGCGCACCGTCATGCCCGGAGCTCAGCCGTCGCGGCTGGTCGCGACGCCGTACAGCTCCATGCGGTGGTCGACCAGGCGGAAGCCCAGCTTCTCGGCGATACGCTTCTGCAGGTCCTCGAGCTCGGGATCGACGAACTCGATCACGCGGCCGGTCTCGACGTCGATCAGATGATCGTGATGCGCCTCCGCCGCCGCCTCGTAGCGCGCGCGCCCGTCACCGAAATCATGCCGCTCGAGGATGCCGGCATCCTCGAACAGCCGCACCGTGCGATACACGGTCGCGATCGAGATGCCGGGATCGATCGCGGCGGCGCGCAGGTGCAGCGCCTCGACATCGGGATGGTCCTCCGCTTCCGACAGCACGCGCGCGATCACGCGGCGCTGCTCGGTGATGCGCAGGCCCTTCTCGGCGCACAGCATCTCGACATCGATCTTGCGGGTCATGATGCGACGCTAAAGGCTTTCGGCGGCGGAAGGAAGAGCGTCAGTCGATCGCGCGCGCGAGCGTGAGCGCGTCGTGCGGCGCGCCGCCCGCGCCGCGATAATAGGCGCGCCGCCGGCCGATCTCGCCGAACCCGGCGCGGCGGTACAGCCCCAGCGCCGTGTTGCCCTCGCGCACCTCGAGCAGCAGGCGCCGCGCACCGCGCGCCGCGGCGACGGCGGCGGTGCGCTCGATCAGCGCGCTGCCGATGCCGCGCCCGCGCGCGGGCGGATCGACCGCGAGCAGCAGCAGCTCCGCCTCGTCCGCCGCCAGCCGCGCGAGCGTGAACCCCACGGCAGCGGTCGCCCCGTCGGCGAAGCTCAGCCACACGTCGGGCAGCGAGAGGATGCCGAGACATTGCGCGCGGCTCCACGCCTCGCCGAAGGCGGGATCGAATGCGCGCTCCATCACGTGCATCAGCGCGTCGATATCGCCCGCCCCGCCCTCGCGCAGCCGCGTCGGCGGGCTCATCGCGGGAGCGCGGCGTCGGGCGCGCGGCCGTAGAGCGGGATGAGGGGGAGCGAGGCGAGCGGCATCGCCAGCAAGAATGCATCGGCCGCGTCGGGAAAGCGAGCCTCGGCGCGCCCCCAGCCGCGCGCGGCGACCAGCGCCTCGGCGCCGGGCCCGAGCACGAGCGCGTCGGGGATCGCCGCCGCCGCCGCGGGCACCAGCGAGAGCAGCGCGCCGAGCGGCGCGAGCGGGGGCGCCGCGAAGCGCTGGACGAACAGCTCGCCATGTCCGCCGCCGATCGCCACCGCGACCGGCGCATCGTGCGTGGCCGCGATCAGCGCGAGCGAGGAGAAGCCGGTCACCGGCACGCCCCAGGCGAGGCCGAGCGCGCGCGCGGCGGCGAGGCCGACGCGGATGCCGGTGAAACTGCCCGGCCCGCAATCGACCAGCACCGCCCCGGCCCGCGTCAGCGCGGCGGCGGCGAGCGCTTCGCCGATCATCGGCACCAGACGCTCGGCATGGCCGCGTCCGACGAGCTCGTGCAGCGAGGACAGACGCGCCGCCCCGTCGATCACGGCCACCGAGCAGGCGGCGGTCGCGGTCTCGATGACGAGGATCGCCATCGTTCAGAGGATCGTGTTCGCGTCCTCGAACGACAGGCGCGGCAGGCGCTGATAGACCGACGCCGGATCGCCATGGCCGAGCGTCGAGATGAAGTTCGCCTTGACGCTGGTGCCGGCGAAGAACGCCTCGTTCACCGCCGCCGCGTCGAAGCCCGACATCGGGCCGGTATCGAGGCCGAGCAGACGCGCGGCGATGATGAAGTACGCGCCCTGCAGCGTCGAATTACGGAAGGCCGATTGCTCGATCAGCGGCTGATTGCCGACGAACCAGGATCGCGCGTCGACGTGCGGGAAGAGCTGGGGGAGCTTCTCGTAGAATTCCATGTCCATGCCGATGATCGCGCTGACGGGCGCCTTGAGCACCTTGGGGCCGTTCTGCGTGGAGCAGCAGGCGGCGAGCTTCTGCTTGGCCGCGTCGGTGGTGCACCAGATTATGCGCGCGGGCTCCTGATTGGCCGAGGTCGGGCCCCATTTCATCAGGTCCCACACCGCGCGCAGCTCGGCCTCGCCCACCGGCTCGTCGGTAAAGCCGTTGAACGTGCGGGTGGTGCGGAAGACGCGGTCGAGCGCCTCGTCGGATAGAGTGGTGGCCATCGTTCCCCCTTTGCCAGCCGTCGGCGCCTCAGGCGGCGCGAACCTCGGTCACCTCGGGCACGTAATGCTTGAGCAGCTGTTCGATGCCCTGCTTGAGCGTCGCGGACGAGGACGGGCAGCCCGAGCAGGCGCCGTGCATCGCCAGATAGACCACGCCCTTGTCGAAGCCGCGATAGACGATGTCGCCGCCGTCGCGCGCCACCGCGGGGCGCACGCGCTGTTCGATCAGCTCCTCGATCTGGGCGACGATGTCCGCGTCGGCGGGGTCGACGCCGAAGCGGTCGTCGTCGGCGATGTGGATGTCGCCCGCGCTGCCGGCGCGGAACAGCGGCGCATGACTCGAGAAGTGATCGAGCAGCACGCCGATCACCTGCGGCTTGAGCGCGCGCCACTCGACGCCCTCGCCCGCGGTCACCGACACGAAGTCGCGCCCATAGAACACCCCGGCCACGTCGCCGAGATCGAACAACGCCTGCGCCAGCGGCGACGCCTCCGCCTCGTCCGCATCGGCGAAGTCGCGCGTGCCGCCCATGTCCATCACGGGCAGGCCGGGCAGGAACTTGAGCGTCGCCGGGTTGGGCGTGGTTTCGGTCTCGATCAGCATGGGGTGCATGTGGGCCGAAGCGGGGGCGGGATCAAGGGCCGCGGCGAGCCGGCTTGATTTCGGGTGCGGATCGGCCCATATGCCGACCAGCGTCGATGTCCCCGGCTTGGGACATATGGTCGAGCAGCGTGATCCAATCCGGTTTTCCGGCGCGGCATGCTCCCCTTGGGACGTTAGCCACAGGCTACCCTTTTCACGCGGGTTGTCATTTGACCCCGCCTGCCGTCCGGCCGCGCGAAGCGTGCCGGCGCCAAGCACATTTATGAGTTTCCCATGATTAAATTTTCCGACCTCGGCCTTGTCGCGCCGTTGAACGAGGCGCTTGCCGCCAAGGGCTATGAGCTGCCGACCCCGATCCAGGCGCAGGCGATCCCCGCGGTGCTCAAGGGCCGCGATCTGTGCGGGATCGCGCAGACCGGCACCGGCAAGACCGCCGCGTTCGCCCTGCCCTCGCTCGACTTCCTCGCGCGCAACCCCAAGCCGCGCCCGCTCAAGGGCTGCCGCATGCTGGTGCTAGCGCCGACGCGCGAGCTCGCCAGCCAGATCGCCGAGAGCTTCACCGCTTATGGCAAGTTCCTGCGGCTGAGCGTCGCGGTGATCTTCGGCGGCGTGCCGATCCCGCGCCAGATCCGCCAGGTTTCGGGGGGCGTCGACATCGTCGTCGCCACGCCCGGCCGCCTGCTCGACCTGATCGACCAGCGCGCGCTGACGCTGCGCGACGTCGAGATCCTCGTGCTCGACGAGGCCGACCAGATGCTCGATCTGGGCTTCATCCACGCGCTGAAGCGCATCCACGCGCTGGTGCCGAAGAAGCGCCAGACCCTGTTCTTCTCGGCGACGATGCCCAAGACGATCGCCGAGCTCGGCGACAAGTTCCTGACCGATCCGGTCAAGGTCTCGGTCGCGCCGCCCGCGACCACCGCCGAGCGGGTCGAGCAGTTCGTCACCTACGTCAACCAGAGCGAGAAGCAGGCGCTGCTGACGATGCGGCTGCGTTCGGAGCCGATCGAGCGCGCGCTCGTCTTCACGCGCACCAAGCATGGCGCCGACCGCGTGGTCAAGCACCTCGTCGCCGCGGGCATCGCCGCCAACGCGATCCACGGCAACAAGAGCCAGCCGCAGCGCGAGCGCGCGCTCGCCGAGTTCAAGTCGGGCCAGGCCCCGATCCTGATCGCGACCGATATCGCCGCGCGCGGCATCGACGTGTCGGGAGTCTCGCACGTGTTCAACTTCGAGCTGCCCAACGTGCCCGAGCAATATGTCCACCGCATCGGGCGCACGGCGCGCGCGGGCGCGACGGGCATCGCGGTCTCGTTCTGCGCGGACGACGAGCGCGCGCATCTGCGCGGAATCGAGAAGCTGACGCGCGTCAAGCCGACCGTGGTGCCGCTGCCCGAGAACTTCCTCGCCGAGATGGCGCGCATGCCCAAGCCCAAGGCGGACGAGCGGCCCGAGCGCCCGGCGCACGGCCAGCAGCGCCGCCACGACGGCGAGCGTCCCGCCGGCGCGCAGCCGCGCCGCTTCGGCCCGCGCAAGGGCGCGCCCGGTGCGCATCGCGGCGCGGTGCGCCGCACCGGCAGCCGGTAGATCAGTTCAGACCGTTCGCCCTGAGCGAAGTCGAAGGGCCGTCCTTCCTTCGGCAGTGGCCATCAGAGGACAGGGCTTCGACAAGCTCAGCCCGAACGGTTTGAAGATCAGGAGGCGCCCCGGCGCTTCCTGAGCTGGTTCGCGACGAACCATCCGACCGCCACGATCAGCGCTCCGCCGACCACCACGTCGGCGGAATGCATGATCCGGGCGAGGCGCGGATCGGTGTGCCACGCCGCGCCGAGCGTCATCCCGACCCACGCCAGCGCGAAGCACCAGACCCAGGAACCCGCGAAGGTGTAGAGGTGGAAGCGCGCGAGCGGCATCCGCGCCACGCCCGCCGGAAAGGCGATGAACGAGCGCACGAGCGGCAGCACGCGGCACACCAACACGGTGATGCTCCCCCAGCGCGCGAAGAACGCCTCGGCCCGGTCGAGATCGTGGAGGTTGAGCAGCACATAGCGGCCGTAGCGCTCGACGAACGGCCGCCCGCCCCTTTTGCCGACCTCATAGGCGACGA
>CAXUGZ010000073.1:1626-7037 GCA_964250685.1 uncultured Sphingomonadaceae bacterium | reverse complement strand
ACGTGCGTCGTGATCGGGCAGCCGATCAACTTCGCCAACATCATCGCCTTCCCCCTGCTGTTCGGCGTGGGGGTGGCGTTCCACATCTATTTCGTCATGGCGTGGCGCGGCGGGGCGACCGCCTTGCTCCAGTCGAGCCTCGCGCGCGCGATCCTGTTTTCGGCGCTGGCGACGGGCACCGCGTTTGGCAGCCTGTGGCTGTCGCGCCACCCCGGCACCGCGAGCATGGGCAAGGTGCTGATGCTGTCGCTGGCGTGGACCCTGGTGTGCGCGCTGATCTTCGAACCCGCCTTGCTGGGGCCGCCGCGCCGCAACGCACCAGGCTTGCGCGACTGATTTGAGCCATTATCTCGCCTGCCTGAATAGCGATCGGGGGGGACAGAAATGGGCACATCGTGGAGCCATCGGCTGATGCGCCCGCTGGTGCGGCCGCTGCTCCGCATCGGGGCCACGCCCAATCAGGTCACCGCCGGCCATCTCGTGCTCGGCCTGGCGACGCTCGGTGCGATCGCGTGGGGATCGGACACGGTCCGCCTGTGGGCGGGGGGCGCGTGGCTGGTGTGCTGCCTGCTCGACCGGCTCGACGGCGAGCTCGCGCGGATCGGGAACATGTGCAGCGCGGCGGGGCATCGGTTCGATTACCTCGTCGATATGTGGCTCGCCGCGCTCTATTTCGCGGCATTGGGATTGAGCGTCCACGGACGGTTCGGCCGGGTCGCGATCGCGTGTGGCGCGATCGCGTGCGTGATCCAGTTCGTCCTGTACCAGGTGGCCGAGCGGTTCGACCGGCTCTCGGGCGATGCCGGGCACGTGC
Source organism: uncultured Sphingomonadaceae bacterium (assembly GCA_964250685.1). GTDB lineage: Bacteria > Pseudomonadota > Alphaproteobacteria > Sphingomonadales > Sphingomonadaceae > Sphingomonas_I. Next base: position 6,223 of record CAXUGZ010000073.1, on the reverse strand, counting down.
TCGCCAGCCGCTGGGGCTTCGACGCCGACGACGCGCTCTATGTGCTGGGACCCGTCGTGTGGCTGCCGATGGGGCTGCGGTTCGCGGCGACCGCGCTGGCCGCGGTCGCGACGCTGCTGTTCCTGGGCCTGTTCACCCGCCGCCTGGCGCACCTGCGCCGCAGGATCGCCGAGGGCAGCTTCGTGCCCGCAGCCTGAGATCCCGCGCCGGCTATTGCGTCTCCACCGCGAACAGCGTCACGCCCTGATATTTGCTGTCGGCGGGATCGAACATCGCCGCGGCGTTGAAGGTGCGGTTGACGATGTCGTGGACGCTGAGCCCGGCGAGCTTGAAGGTGCCGAGCTTGGTCTCGCGCGGCGGCCGCCCGTCGCGCTCCACCGTCACCGCGTCGACGTACAACTCGCCGTGGCGCGTGTAGAGGATGTGCGGCGCGAGCTTGACCACCATGCGGTTGTACGTCGCTTCGAGGCAACGGCGAAGCGCGATCGCTTCGAGCACGAGCTTGCTGGCTTCCATGCGTCCGTTGTGCCTCGCCTGATCGCCGGTTTCAACACTTATTGTGCGTTGCAGCAGATCGCTTGGGCCGATGGAGGGTTCGGGCCGCCGCAGCGATCGTCAGCGCGCCGCCGCCAGGCTGCGCGCGAGCCCCGCCTCGACGCGCCGCTGCCACACGATGCCGACGATCGCGACGATCGACAGCGGGCCGATCTCGAACCACCAGAACGCCTCCGGACGGCTCCACAGGCAGGCGACGAAGATCGCGAGCACGCGCGTATTCTGCGTGAGCAGCAGCATGAAGCGCAGCGGCGGCACCGCCGCCCGGGCATAAGCGGCGATCATCTCGGGCCGGCAATTGCTGTGCTCGACCAGCCGATCGAACGGTGCCGCCGCCCAGTCGAGGCTCGCGGTGACCGTGTCGTAGGCGCGCACCAGCGGATTGCGCGAGGTGGAGGGCACGCGCGCGGTGGCGACGCGCAGCCGGCGATGGAACCGCGCGCGCTCCGCCTCGTAGAGATTGGCCTGCAAGGCGTGGCAGACGGCCGCGACGATCGCCAGGCTCCAGCTCGCGCGCGTGTCGATCGAGCCCGCCAGCGCGGCGTAGAGGAAGAAGAACACGCCATAGTCGCACAGCCCGTCGAGCTCGCGGCCGAAGGCGCTGGTGGTGCCGGTGGCGCGCGCGACCATCCCGTCGAGGCTGTCGGCGACGAGCCACAGGATCGAGAGCAGGAAACCGAGCAGGGCCCAGGCGTGGATCGGCCAGTGATGATAGGCGAAGCCCGCCGCCGCGCCCGCCGCCAGGCCCGCGATCGATATCGCGTTGGCGGGCACGCGCAGGCGCAGCGCGAGCGGGAGCAGCGCATGCGCCGCCCGATCGATCGCCCACAGATTGGAGGGGTCCTCGATGCGCGGATCGCGCGCGGGATCGGGCGCCGGGTGGAGCACGGGGGCGGACGGGAGCGGATTCATCGCGGACGGGAGTGGCGGCGCGCGCGCGCGCTGGCAAGGCATTCGATCACCAGCCCTGCTATCCCGCATCGCGGCGGCACGCTATCGCATCACCGTGGCGCTCGACGCGATCATCACTCGTTTCGGCTTGCCCGCGATTCTCGCCGGCAGCGGCGTCGAGGGCGAGCCGTTCGCGCTCGCGGGCGGACTGCTGGCGCATCGCCACCTCGTGCCGCTGTGGGCGGCGATGCTCGCGGCGGCGACGGGCGCGTGCCTCGTCGATCACGGCTGGTTCGTGCTCGGCCGCCGCTTCCGCTCGAACCGGCGGGTGCGCGCGATCGTCGACCGTCCCGGCTTCGCGCGCTCGCTCGCGCTGCTGGAGGAGCATCCGATCCGCTTCGTGCTGCTGTTCCGCTTCGCCTATGGCCTGCGCGCGGTGGCGCCGGTGGCGATCGGCACCTCGCGCATACCGGCGCATACCTTCGTGCTGCTCGACATCGCCGCCGCCGCGATATGGGGATCGCTGGCGACGTGGCTCGGCTATCGCTTCGGGCGCCTGATCGATCCGTGGATGCACCATATTGGCGTGCTCGCGCTGATCGGCGCGATGCTGCTGCTCGTCACCGTGGCGAGTTCGTATCGCCTGCTGCGTCGCGGACGGGCGTCGCGCAAGGCGGCCGCGGCACCTCCGGCATGATGGGCCCCTCGCTCACGCCGCCTCGCTCTCGAACTGCAGCCGCGCCAGCCGCGCGTAGAGCCCGCCCGCGCCCGCCAGCTCGTCGTGGCGGCCCTGCTCGACGATGCGCCCCTGGTCCATCACGATGATGCGGTCGGCCGCGCGCACCGTGGCGAGGCGGTGCGCGATGACGATCGTGGTGCGCCCGCGCATCAGCCGCTCGAGCGCGTTCTGGACCAGCCGCTCGCTCTCCGCATCGAGCGCCGAGGTCGCCTCGTCGAGCAGCAGCAGCGGCGCATCGCGCAGCAGCGCGCGCGCGATCGCGACGCGCTGGCGCTGTCCGCCCGACAGGCGCGCGCCGCCTTCGCCGAGGAAGGTGTCGAGCCCCTGCGGCAGCGCCTGGAGGAAGGCGGCCGCGTTGGCGTTCTCCGCCGCCGCCCACAGGGCCGCGTCGTCCGCCTCCCAGCGGCCATAGCGCAGATTGTCGCGCGCCGAGGCGGCGAAGATCACCGTCTCCTGCGGCACCACCGCGATGCGCGCGCGCACGGCGGCGGGATCGGCCTGGGTCAGCGCGACCCCGTCCATCCGCACCGTGCCCGCCTGCGGATCGTAGAAGCGCTGGGCGAGCTGGAACAAGGTCGACTTGCCCGCGCCCGATGGCCCCACCACCGCCACGCGCTCGCCCGGCTGCACGCTCAGCGTGAAATCGCTCAGCGCGGCGACCTCGGGCCGCGTCGGGTAGCGGAACTCGACATGATCGAAGGCGAGCCCGCCACGCGGCGGCACGGGCAGCGCCTGCGGGCGCGCGGGCGCCGCGATCTCGGAGCGCTCGGCGAGCAGCTCGCCCAGCCGTCCGGCCGCGCCCGCGCCGCGCAGCAGATCGCCATAGACCTCGGTCAGCGCGCCGAACGCACCCGCCACCAGCCCGCCGGTGAGCACGAACGCCGCGATCGCGCCCCCGCTCATCCGCCCCGAGGCGACGTCGACCGCGCCCTCCCACAGCACCAGCGTGATCGATCCGAAGATCAGCCCGATGATGATCGAGGTCATCGCCGAGCGGATCGCGATGCGGCGGCGGGCGACGCCGAACGCCGCCTCCACCGCCCCGCCGAAGCGCGCCGCCTCGCGCTGCTCCTGCCCGAACGCCTGCACGATCTTCATCGCGCCGAGCGTCTCGGCGACAATCGCGCCGATATCGGCGATGCGGTCCTGCGAGGTGCGCGAGAAGGTCCGCACGCGCCGCCCGAGCAGGATGATGGGGAGCATGATCAGCGGGATCGCGAGCAGCAGGCTGCCCGCGAGCTTGGGCGACAGCGCGAACAGGTAGATCACGCCGCCGATGCCGGTGAAGCCGTTGCGCAGCGCCACCGACACGGTCGTGCCCACCACCTGCTCGACCACCGCGGTGTCCGAGGTGAGGCGCGAGGCGATCTCCGACGGGCGGTTCTCCTCGAAGAAGCGCGGCGCGAGGCCGAGGAGGTTGCCCTGCACGCGGCGGCGCAGGTCCGCCACCACGCGCTCCCCCAGCCACGACACGAAATAGAAGCGCAAGGCGGTCGCGATCGCCAGCACCACCACGATCATCAGCAGATAGCGGAACGAGCCGCCCACGCTCGCCGCCGATCCGCCCCCGGCGATGAAGCCGCGATCGATCACGCGCTTGAAGCCGTAGGGGATCGCTAAAGTCGCCGAGGAGGACACGACCAAAGCCGCGAGCGCCGCCGCGATCCGCCCGGGATAGCGCGCCGCCATCCCCCAGATCAGGCGAAGCTCGCCGATGCGGCGGGGGGGAGGTGCGGGTGCGTCGGCCATCCGGCCGCTATACGCACGCCGCGGCGCAGATGGAACCGACCGCCGACACAAGCGCGACCCGTAACGGTTTTGTTGCATTGCACCCCGCGCGGGGCCATGTATCCACCCGAACGGAGACCAGAGTTGCTGTACGAGGCTTATGAGTTGCAGCGGAGCATGCTCGCGGGGGCGAGCGCGTGGGCGGGGCTTGGCTCCCAATGGATGCACAATCCGGCCAATCCGTTTTCGCATACCGAACTCGGTAACGTCATGGCGTCGGGGCTCAACGTCTTCGCGCATGCCTCCGCGCCGCACGGCAAGCCCGAATTCGGCCTGCCGACGACGCTGATCGAGGGGAAGCGGGTCGCGATCGAGGAGACGATCGAGTGCGCGCGCCCGTTCGGGCAGCTGCGCCATTTCGTCCGCCACGGCGCGCCCGAGGGACAGCCCAAGCTGCTGATCGTCGCGCCGATGTCGGGGCATTACGCGACTTTGCTGCGCGGCACGGTCGCGCGGCTGCTGCCCGGCCACGACATCTGGATCACCGACTGGCAGGACGCGCGGCTGGTGCCGCTCGCAGAGGGCGGCTTCGATCTCGAGGATTACGTCGATTACGTGATCGCTTTCCTGGAGCATATCGGGCCGGGCACGCTGAGCGCCCGCTTCGTGCGGTCGGCGATGGCT
>CAXUGZ010000073.1:0-1616 GCA_964250685.1 uncultured Sphingomonadaceae bacterium | reverse complement strand
TCGATTACGTGATCGGCTTCCTCGAACATATCGGCCCGGGCACGCACGTGCTCGCGGTGTGTCAGCCCGCCGTGCCGGTGTTCGCCGCCGCGTGCGTGATGTCGGCCGACGGGAACCCGGCCCGCCCGCGCACGCTCAGTATGATGGGCGGGCCGATCGATGCGCGCGAGGCGCCGACCGCGGTCAACACCACCGCCACGCAGCGCCCGTTCAGCTGGTTCGAGCAGAACGTGATCGCCACCGTGCCCTTTTATTATCCGGGCGCGGGGCGGAAGGTCTATCCGGGCTTCCTCCAGCTCACCGGCTTCATGGCGATGAACCTCGGCAACCATCTGGTCAGCCACTGGCAGATGTTCCGCCACCTGGTCTCGGGCGATCAGGAAAGCGCCGAATCGAGCAAGCGCTTCTACGACGAATACCGCTCGGTGTGCGACATGACCGCCGAATTCTACCTGGAGACGATCGACGTCGTGTTCCAGCGCCACCTGCTTCCCAAGGGCGAGATGATGCATCGCGGCCGCAAGGTCGATCCGGGCGCGATCACCGATATCGCGGTGCTGGCGATCGAGGGCGAGCGCGACGACATTTCGGGGGTCGGCCAGACCAAGGCAGCGCTGGCGATCACGCCCAATCTGCCCGACGCGCTCAAGCGCTATCACATGGCCAGGTCGGTCGGCCATTACGGCATCTTCAACGGCCGCCGCTGGCGCGAGGAGATCGCGCCCGTGCTGGAGGCGTGGATCGCGCGCGCCGATGGCGTGGCCGCGCCCAAGCCGCACACCGCGCCCGTGATCGTGCCCGACCCGCCCGTGCTGGAGGCGAACGCCGCCAATTTCGCGTGACGCGGCGCGTCTTGTCGGCGCGCATTGAGCGCTGGCCGGTCGCCGGCGCCTTCACGATCGCGCGCGGCGCCAAGCGTCATGTCGACGTGGTGGTGGCCGAGATCGCCGGCGAAGACCGCGTCGGCCGCGGCGAGGGCACCGCGATCTATTATCACGGCGAAAGCGCGGAGGGCGTGCTCGCGCAGGTGCTTGCCCAGCGCGACGCGATCGCCGCCGGCCTCGATCGCGCCGAACTCCAGGCGCGGCTGCCGCGCGGCGCGGCGCGCAACGCGCTCGATTGCGCGCTGTGGGACCTTGCGGCGAAGCATGGCGGCATTCCGGCGTGGCGGCTGGCGGGGCTCCCTCCGCCGGTGCCGCTGGTCACCGCCTTCACCATCTCGCTGGGCGAGCCCGCGCGGATGGAGGCGGATGCGCGCGCCGCGGCACACCTGCCGCTGCTCAAGCTCAAGCTCGCCGGCGAGGGCGATGTCGCGCGCGTGGCGGCGGTGCGGCGCGGCGCGCCCGGCGCGCGGCTGATCGTCGACGCCAACGAATCGTGGAGCGGCCGCGACGTCGGGCGCGAGGCGGCGCGGCTGGCACCATTCGGGGTCGAACTGATCGAGCAGCCGGTACGCGCCGGCGACGACGCGGCGCTCGACGATGTGGCGAGCCCGATCGCGTTCGCCGCCGACGAGAGCTGCCAGGACCGCGCCGATCTCGCGCGCTGCGTCGGCCGCTACGCCGCGATCAACCTCAAGCTCGACAAATGCGGCGGGCTCACCGAAGCGCTCGCGC
>CAXUGZ010000072.1:0-7084 GCA_964250685.1 uncultured Sphingomonadaceae bacterium | reverse complement strand
GTTGCGGATGCCGGGGAAGCGATCGAAATAGCGGTCGATCATCGCCTGCGCCTCGGTGCGGTCGACCCCCAGCCGCCCCGCCAGCCCCCAGGAGGAGATGCCGTAGAGGATCGCGAAGTTGATCGTCTTGGCGCGCCCGCGCGTCTCGCGGTTGACCGCGCCGAACAGCTCCTCGGCGGTCAGGTTGTGGATGTCCTGCCCGGCCGCGAACGCGTCGCGCAGCTGCGGCACGTCGGCCATGTGCGCCGCCAGCCTGAGCTCGATCTGCGAATAATCCGCCGCGAGCAGCACGTGCCCGGGCGGCGCCACGAAGGCGTGGCGGATGCGGCGGCCGATCTCGGTACGGATCGGGATGTTCTGGAGGTTCGGATCGGTCGAGGACAGCCGCCCGGTCTGCGCGACGGCCAGGCTGAAGCAGGTGTGGACGCGATCGGTGGCGGGGTTGATCTGCTGCTGGAGCGCGTCGGTATAGGTCGATTTGAGCTTGGTGAGCTGGCGCCAGTCGAGCACCAGCCGTGCCACCTCGACACCCTCCCCCGCCAGCCGCTCGAGCTCGGTGACGTCGGTCGAGTAGACGCCCGATTTGCCCTTGCGCCCGCCCGCGAGGCCGAGCCGGTCGAACAGCACGTCACCGAGCTGCTTGGGGCTGCCGATGGTGAAGGGGCCGCCCGCGGCCTCATGCACCATCTTCTCCAGCCGCATGATGTCCCCCCCGAACTCGGCCGAGAGCCGCCCCAGCTCGGTGCGATCGACGAGGATACCCGCGCGCTCCATCTCGGCGAGCACGGGCACGAGCGGGCGATCGACCAGCTCGTAGACGCGGGTCGCACGCTCGCGCACCAGCCGCGGCTTGAGCCGCTTCCACAGGCGCAGGGTGACGTCGGCATCCTCGGCGGCATATTCGGTCGCGCGGTCGAGCGGCACGCGATCGAAGCTCACCTGCGCCTTGCCCGCGCCGCACACGTCCTTGAACTGGATGCAGGCATGGTCGAGGTGGCGCTTGGCGAGCTCGTCCATGCCGTGCCCGCCGAGCCCCGCGTCGAGGTCGTAGCTCAGCAGCATGGTGTCGTCATACGGTGCCACGTCGACGCCGCTGCGGCGGAACATGATCAGGTCGTATTTGAGGTTCTGCCCGATCTTGAGGACCGCCGGGTCCTCCAGCAGCGGCTTGAGCCTGGCCAGCACCAGCGGGCGGCCGAGCTGCTCGGGGGGATCGCTCAGCAGGTCGTCGCCCGCATGGCCGTGGCCGAGGGGGATGTAGCAGGCGCGGCCGGGCGCGGTGGCGAGGCTGACGCCGACCAGATTGGCGCGGATGCAATCGATATGGTCGGTCTCGGTATCGACCGCGACCATTCCGGCGGCACGGGCCTCGGCGATCCAGCGATCGAGGTTGGCCTCGGTCACCACCGTCTCGTAATCCTTGTGGACGAAGGGCAGCTCGTCCTCGACGCGCGCGGGCAACGCCGCGCTCGCCTCCATCCCGCCGAGCTTCATCAGCAGCGAGCGGAAGCCCTGATCGGTGAGGAACGCCTGCAGCGGCTCCTTGGGCAGCCCCTTGAGGACCAGCCCGTCGAGCGGCTCGGGCAGCGGGCGATCGCACACCAGCCGCACCAGCTCGCGGCTGAGACGCGCCTTGTCGGCATGCTCGATCAGCGACTGGCGCAGCTTGGGCTTGGCGATCGACGGCGCCGCGGCGAGCACGCCCTCCAGGTCGCCGTGCGCGCGGATCAGCTCGCTCGCGGTCTTGGGCCCGACCCCGGGGACGCCCGGCACGTTGTCGACGCTGTCGCCCATCAGCGCGAGCACGTCGCCGAGCTGGTCGGGCTCGACCCCGAACTTCTCCAGCACGTGCTCGCGGCCCAGCCGGCGGTTGTTCATCGTGTCGAGCAGGTCGAGCCGCCCGGGTTCGATCAGCTGCATCAGATCCTTGTCCGAGGACACGATCGTCACCTGCCACCCCTCGGCCAAAGCCGCCTTGGCGTAGCAGGCGATGATGTCGTCCGCCTCCAGCCCCTCCTCCTCGATGCACGGCACGGAAAAGGCGCGCGTCGCTTCGCGGATCAGCGGGAACTGGGGCACCAGATCCTCGGGCGGGGGCGGCCGTTGCGCCTTGTACTGGTCGTACATCTCGTTGCGGAAGGTGTGCGACGAGGCGTCGAAGATCACCGCCATGTGCGTCGGCCCGTCGGCCGCATGGAGCTCCTCGACCAGCTTCCACATCATCGTGGTGAAGCCGTAGACCGCGCCGGCGGGCTGCCCATGCTTGTTGGTCAGCGGCGGCAGCCGGTGATAGGCGCGGAAGATATAGCCCGAGCCGTCGACGAGATAGAGGTGGTTGGGCATGCGGGGGCGAGTCTAGCAGGCGGAAACGACGAGCGCGAGGCATCCGAAGGTCCTCCCCCGCGAGGGGGAGGGGAATGGGGGAGGGGTATCGCGGACGCGGGAGGAGTGCCACGTCTCCAGCGTGGAGATTCCCCTCCACCATCCTGCGGATGGTCCCCCTACCCAGCAAAAGCTGGGGAGGAATTGAACCCTATCGGCGCATTCTCTCGCGGAAGCGCGCCGCCCAGCCGGGCTTGTCCTCCTGCTGCCCGCGCGCGACCGCGAGCGCATCGGGCGCCACGTCGCGCGTCACCACCGATCCCGCCGCCACGATCGCGCCGTCGCCGATCGTCACCGGGGCGACCAGCGCGCTGTTCGAGCCGATGAACGCCCCCTCCCCGATCCGCGTGCGGTATTTGCCGAAGCCGTCATAGTTGCACGTGATCGTGCCCGCGCCGATGTTGGTGCCGGCGCCGATCTCGGCATCGCCCAGATAGGTGAGGTGGTTGGCCTTGGCGCCCTTGCCGAGGCGCGCCTGCTTGATCTCGACGAAATTGCCGACATGCGATCCCTCGCCCAGCTCGGCGCCGGGGCGCAGCCGCGCGAACGGGCCGACGATCGCGCCCGCGGCGACCGTGGCGCCCTCGATATGGCAGAAGCCGTGGATGGTGACGCCGTCGGCGATCGCCACGCGGGGGCCGAACACGACATTGGGGCCGATCGTCACGTCGCGGCCGACGACGGTGTCCCAGGCGAACCACACCGTCTCGGGCGCGGTGAGCGTGGCGCCCTCGTCCATCGCGCGCAGCCGCCGCCGTTGCTGCCATACCGCCTCGAGCGCCGCGAGCTCGGCGCGGCTGTTGACGCCCGCGACCTCGCCCGCGTCAGTCTCGATCACCGCCGAGCGGCGTCCCTCGGCGGCGGCGAGCATGACGATGTCGGGCAGATAATATTCGCCCGCCGCGTTCGCATTGCCGACGCCGGCGAGCAACCGCCACAGATCGGCCGCGCGCGCCGCCATCAGCCCCGAATTGCACAGCGTCTCGGCGCGCTGCGCGGGGGTCGCGTCCTTGTGCTCGACCATCCGCTCGATCCGGCCGTCGCGATCCGCGACGATGCGGCCATAGGTGAGCGGATCGGGGGGGCGGAAGCCGAGCACGACGATCGCGGGCGCGTCGCTCTCGTGCAGCCGGGCGACCATCCGCGCCATCGTCGCGGCCGGGACGAGCGGCACGTCGCCGAACATGACGAGCACGTCGCCGTCGAACCCCTTCAGCGCGCCCCGCGCCATCAGCGCTGCATGCGCGGTGCCGTGCTGCTCCGCCTGCAGCGCGACGTTGAGGCCGAGCGGTGCGGCGAACGCCTCCACCTGCTCGCGCCCCGCGCCGACCACCACCACGCGCGCCGCCGCCCCTAGCTGGTCGACCGCGTCGACCAGGTGGCCGAGCATCGGCCGCCCGGCGATCGGGTGGAGCACCTTGTGCAGGCGCGACTTCATCCGCGTGCCCTTGCCGGCGGCGAGGATGATGGCGGCGAGCGGCGTGTCGGTCATGGCGACCGCGCCTTTGCCATGTTCCGCTTGCGCGGGCCACTCCCGCGCGTATGGGCGCGGCCATGGCCGATTTCCCCTTCGACGTCGTCGCCTTCGACCTCGACGGGACGCTCGCCGACACCGCCCCCGATCTCACCGCCGCGCTCAACCACGCGCTGGTCGCGCTCGGCCGCGCGCGCGTGCCCGCCGAAGCGGTGCGCCACATGGTCGGCCACGGCGCGCGCGCGCTGCTGCGCCGGGGACTCGCGGCGACGGGCGCGATGGACGAGGCGCTGGTCGATCGCGGCTTCCCGATCCTGCTCGATCATTACGAGGCGCATATCGCCGACGGCAGCCGCGCCTATCCCGGGGTGGAGGCGGCGCTGGGCGCGCTGGCGGCGCGCGGGGTGCGGCTCGCGATCTGCACCAACAAGATCGAGCGGCTCGCGCGCCGCCTGGTCGACGCGCTCGGCTGGGACGGCCGCTTCGCCGCGATCGTCGGCGGCGACACGGTCGGCGTGAGCAAGCCCGATCCCGCCCCGCTGCGCGCGGCGATCGAGCGGGCGGGCGGCGGCCGCGCCGCGTTCGTCGGCGATTCGATCAGCGACACCGGCGCGGCGCGCGCGGCCGCGATCCCGTGCGTCGCGCTCACCTTCGGCTTTTCGGACAGACCGGCAGACGAGCTCGGCGCGGACCTGCTGATCGATCATTTCGATGCGCTGGTGCCCGCGCTGGAGCGGCTGGGAGGATAGGGATGGCGCTGCGGCGGCTGGCACGGGGATGGCGCCGCCGCGATGCCGCGCGCGACCAGCCGCCCGCGCCGCCGCCCGCCCCCGATCCGATCGCCACGCTGCTCGACGCGATCGACGAGCCCACCCTGATCGTCGCCGGGGGCCTGATCACGCATGCCAATCCGCCCGCGCGCGCCCTGCTCGGCGCGCACGTGGTGGACGAGGACGTGCGCCTCGTGCTGCGCCAGCCCGCCGCCGCCGCGCTGATCGCGGGGCGCGACGACGGGCCGGTCGAGCTGACCGGGATCGACGGGCACGAGCGGCACTGGCTGCTGTCGGCGCGCGCGATCGATGCGGGCACGCGCCTGTTCCGCCTCGCCGACCGCAGCGCAGCGCGCGCCGCCGAGCGGATGCGCGTCGATTTCGTCGCCAATGCCAGCCACGAGCTGCGCACGCCCCTGGCGGCGCTGATCGGGTTCATCGAGACGCTGGAGGACGCCAACACCCCGGCGGACGCGGCGGTGCGGCTGCGCTTCCTGGGCATCATGGCGGGCGAGGCGCGGCGCATGCAGCGGCTGATCGACGACCTCATGTCGCTCTCGCGGATCGAGGCCGACCGCTATTCGCCGCCGCGCGAGCTGGTCGATTTCGGCGCGCTGCTGCGCGAGTGCGGCGCCGAGGTCCGCGCGGGGACGAGCGAGGGCGAGCGCCTGCGGATCGAGCCGGTCGCGCCCGAGATGATCGTCGCGGGCGATCGCGGCCAGCTCTCGCAATTGCTCCACAACGTCATCGGCAACGCGCTCAAATACGGCCGCGCCGGCACCCCCGTGCGCGTCGAGCTCGCCGCCGGCGATGCGGGAATTGTGCGCCTGTCGGTCGCGGACGAAGGCGACGGCATCGCGCCCGAGCATCTGCCGCGCCTGACCGAGCGTTTCTACCGCGTCGATCCCGGCCGCAGCCGCGCGATCGGCGGCACCGGGCTCGGCCTCGCCATCGTCAAGCACATCGTCGAGCGGCATCGCGGGCGGCTCGACATCGCCAGCGTGGTCGGCCGCGGCACCACGCTCACGGTAGAGCTTCCGCTTGCCCCACCTGGTCTGTCATAAAAGCGACGCCTAGCCGCGACATGGGCATGGCAAGGAGCGACGGGTGATGGCGACCAGCGGGCATACGGTTAAGGCGTTCGACCAGGACCTGGGCGAGCTGCGCGCGCTGGTGGCGGAGATGGGCGGCCTGGCCGAGGCGGCGATCGACGGCGCGGTGCGCGCGCTCACCCGCCACGACGTCGCCGCCGCCGCGCATATCGTCGAGCAGGACCGGCGCATCGACGCGCTCGAGGCCGAGCTCGAGCGCCGGGTGGTCCGCCTGATCGCGCTGCGCGCGCCGCTCGCCGACGATCTGCGCGAGGTGCTCGCCGCGCTCAAGATCGCGGGCGTGGTCGAGCGCATGGGCGATTACGCCAAGAACATCGCCAAGCGCGTGCCGCTGCTCGAAGTGTCGCGCAACGTGCAGCCGATGGCGATCCTCCCCGCGATGGCGCGCGCCGCGGCCGAGATGGTGCACGACGTGCTCGACGCGTTCGCCGCGCGCGATATCGAGGCGGCGGTCGAGATCTGCCGGCGCGACAGCCAGGTCGACGATCTCTACAACAGCCTGTTCCGCGCGCTGCTCACCTACATGATGGAAAATCCCAGCAATATCGGCACGTCGACGCACCTGCTGTTCATCGCCAAGAATCTCGAGCGGATCGGCGACCACGCCACCAACGTCGCCGAGATGATCTACTTCGCCGCCACCGGCGAGCAGATGGTCGAGCGCGAGCGGGGCGCCGACGCGCTGGCGCCGCAGCGCGGCTGATGCCCGGCGCGCGCGTGCTGCTGGTCGAGGATGATTCCGCCCTCGCCGAATTGCTCGACTGGCACCTCGGGCGCGAAGGCCACAAGGTCGAGCGCACCGTCGACGGCGAGGAGGCGCTGCTGCTCGCCGCCGAATCGCCGCCCGACATCGTGCTGCTCGACTGGATGATCGAGGGGCTGTCGGGGATCGAGGTGTGCCGCCGCCTGCGCCGCGCGCCGGGCACCGCCAACGTGCCGATCATCATGCTCACCGCGCGCGGCGAGGAGGAGGACCGCATCCGCGGGCTCGAGACCGGCGCCGACGATTACGTGACCAAGCCCTTCTCCCCGCGCGAGCTGGTCGCGCGCGTCACCGCGGTGCTGCGCCGCGTGCGCCCCGCGCTGGCGGGCGAGCGGCTGGCCTATGCAGGGATCGAGATGGATATCGGCGATCACAAGGTGCGCCGCGACGGCATCGGCCTCGCGCTCGGGCCGACCGAGTTCCGCCTGCTGCGCCACTTCCTCCAGCATCCCGGCCGCGTCTTCTCGCGCGAGCGGCTGCTCGACACGGTGTGGGGCCGCGACAGCGACATCGAGCTGCGCACGGTCGACGTGCACATCCGCCGCCTGCGCAAGGCGATCAACCTGGGCGACCAGCCCGACCT
>CAXUGZ010000071.1:4468-7126 GCA_964250685.1 uncultured Sphingomonadaceae bacterium | reverse complement strand
CGATCGCGCCGGTGGTGAGCTGGCCGACCAGCGAGCCGAGCTTTTCCGCCAGCGCCATGTACGGCTTGAGCTTGGGCGCTTCCTCCGCAGACAGGGACGGCATGTTGAGCGCGTTCGTCACCCCGCCCGCGACCAGGAAGTCCGCCATCTGCTCGGCGACCTGCAGCGCGACGTTGACCTGCGCTTCCGCGGTCGAGGCGCCGAGGTGCGGCGTCGACACGAAGCCGGGCGTGCCGAACAGCGGCGACGCCGTTGCGGGCTCCTCGACGAACACGTCGAGCGCCGCGCCGGCGATGTGGCCGCTGTCGAGCCCCGCCTTGAGCGCGGCTTCGTCGATCAGCCCGCCGCGCGCGCAATTGATGATCCGAACGCCCTGCTTGGTCTTGGCGAGGTTTTCGGCCGACAGGATGTTGCGCGTCTGGTCGGTCAGCGGGGTGTGCAGCGTGATGAAGTCCGCGCGCGCCAGCAGCGTGTCGAGATCGACCTTCTCCACGCCCATCTCGATCGCGCGCTCGGGCGTCAGGAACGGATCATAGGCGACCACCTTCATCTTCAGCCCGCGCGCGCGATCGGCGACGATGCCGCCGATATTGCCCGCGCCGATCAGCCCCAGCGTCTTGGCGGTCAGCTCCACGCCCATGAAGCGGTTCTTCTCCCACTTGCCGGCCTGCGTCGAGGCGTCGGCCTCGGGCAGCTGGCGCGCGAGCGCGAACATCAGCGCGATCGCGTGCTCGGCGGTGGTGATGCTGTTGCCGAACGGGGTGTTCATCACCACGCCCTTGGCGCTGGCGGCCGGGATATCGACATTGTCGACGCCGATGCCCGCGCGGCCGATCACCTTGAGGCTGGTGGCGTGTTCGAGGATCTCGCGCGTCACCTTGGTCGACGAGCGGATCGCGAGGCCGTCATACGCGCCGATAATCGCGATCAGCTCCTGGGGCGTCTTGCCGGTGATCTCGTCCACCTCGACCCCGCGTTCGCGGAAGATCTGCGCGGCGAGCGGGGACATCTTGTCGGAAATCAGGACCTTGGGCATGTGCGTATCCTAAGTTCACCGTCACCCCGGGCTTGACCCGGGGTCCCGCCTCTTGGGCGGGAGCAGACGGCAGAAGAAGCGGGACCCCGGATCAAGTCCGGGGTGACGTGAGGTCAAGCGTCGGCCTTCGCCGCCGTGTAGGCCCAGTCGAGCCACGGCCCGAGCGCCGCGATATCGGCGGTGTCGACCGTCGCGCCGCACCAGATGCGCAAGCCGGCCGGCGCGTCACGATAGCCGGCGACATCGAACGCCGCGCCTTCCTTCTCCAGCGCACCGGCCATGCGCTTGATGAACGCCTCGTCCGCGCCCGCCACCGTCAGGCACACGCTGGTCTTCGACCGCGTCGCCGGATCGCCCGCCAGATGCCCGAGCCAGTCGCGCTCCGCGACGATTCGGTCGAGCGCGGCGGCGTTGGCGTCGCTCCGCGCGATCAGCCCGCGCGGCCCGAGCGACTTCGCCCATTCCAGGCTGACGATCGCATCCTCGACCGCGAGCATCGACGGCGTGTTGATCGTCTCGCCCTTGAACACGCCCTCGGTCAGCTTGCCCTTCGACACCAGGCGGAACACCTTGGGCAGCGGCCAGACGGGGGTATAGCTCTCCAGCCGCTCGACCGCGCGCGGGCCGAGGATCAGCACGCCGTGCGCGCCCTCGCCGCCCAGCACCTTCTGCCACGAGAAGGTCGCGACATCGATCTTCGCCCAGTCGATGTCGTAGGCGAACACGCCGCTGGTCGCGTCGGCGAACGACAGGCCCTCGCGATCTGCGGGAATCCAGTCCGCATCGGGCACCCGCACGCCGCTGGTGGTGCCGTTCCAGGTGAACAGCACGTCGGTCGACCAGTCGACGGCGTGGAGATCGGGCAGTTGCCCGTAATCGGCGCGGATCACGGTGGGATCGATCCTGAGCTGCTTGACCGCATCGGTCACCCAGCCCTCGCCGAAGCTTTCCCACGCCATCGCGGTGACGGGGCGCGCGCCCAGCATCGTCCACATCGCCATCTCGTACGCGCCGGTGTCGGAACCGGGAACGATCCCGATGCGATGCGTCTCAGGCACGCCGAGCACCTCGCGCATCAGGTCGATGGCGTATTGCAGCCGGGTCTTGCCGATCTTGGAACGGTGCGAGCGGCCGAGGCTGTCGGTGGCGAGCTTGTCGGCGGACCAGCCCGGCGGCTTCGCGCAGGGGCCGGAGGAGAAGAACGGCCGCGCGGGCCTGGTGGAAGGCTTGGTGGACGCAATGGGAGCGTCGGCAACGGCAGTATCAGTCATGTCTGTCTCTCCTTGCAGAGAGCACGCGCGGCGTTGGGACCGCGTGGCCCGTCGACGGCCCTAGGGGCCGGCGGCGACGCAGACAAGCGCGATCGAGAAATTGTCGACGTGCCTGGTCCGATAATCCTCGTGCTGCTCGGGTTCATTCGCCAGCGCCTCGTGCCCCGGCGCGCCGTTCGCCCGTGACGAGACGCGCGTGCCGGGCGGCACGGAAGCCCGGCCCCGCGCCGATCAGGAGGGTGGCCAGCAGCGCCAGACCGATCCGTTATCGCCCACGCTCCCGTCATTCGGTGCCGCATGGCTGACCGCGTTCCCGGTATCGGCGGAACGAAGCCGAACGAGGCGCACGGC
>CAXUGZ010000071.1:0-4458 GCA_964250685.1 uncultured Sphingomonadaceae bacterium | reverse complement strand
GCGGTCTTTGCGTTCACGTGCCGGGCGCTAAGACACGTCCATGCGCCGCGCTCCGCTCCTCGCTCTCCCACTTCTCGCCGCCTGCGGCCGTGTCGAGCACCCGCGGACCACGCAGGTCGCCGAAGGCCCCAGCCGCCGCGAGACGCAAGCCTGCCATGTCGATCTGAACCGGATGGGCGTGCGCTTCTCACCGCTCGCGGACCACGACCATGGCAGCGGCTGCGCCCTTCGCGGCACGGTGCAGCTCGTCGACATCGGCGTGCCCGTCACCGGCGTCAGCGCGGTGCGCTGCGGCGAGGCGCGCGCCTTTGCCGGCTGGGTGCGCAATGCCGTGGTACCGGCCGCGTTCCAGATGCTCGGATCGGAACTGGCGCGGGTCGATACCATGGGCAGCTACGCCTGCCGCAACGTCGTCGGCACCGCGCATGGCGATCGCCGGTCGGGCCACGCCATCGCCAACGCGATCGACGTCGGCGGCTTCGTGCTCAAGGACGGCCGGCGCATCGCCGTGCTTACCGGCTGGCGCTCGGCCGACCTCCAAGAGCAGGCATTCCTGCGCACGGTGCGCGCGTCAGCCTGTCGCCGCTTTAGCACCGTGCTCAGCCCCGACTACAACACGGCGCACCAGAACCATCTCCACCTGGAGGACGACCACGCTGCCTTCTGCCGCTGATCGCTCGCTTGCACCGCACGATGCGGGCAAGTAACGCCCGCCGATGTCCGATACCCGCGTTCCGTCCCGTGTGTTCCGCCGCGCCAAGCAGGAGGCCGAGGACGCGCGCACCGCGATATCCACGCCGCAGACGGAGAACCCGGCCTATCGCCTGGCCTTTCAGGACCAGGATTTCCTGCTGCGCGAGGATCTGCGCCCGGTCCGCTTCCAGCTCGAGCTGCTCAAGCCCGAGCTGATCTTCGCGGAGGCCAGGATCGCCTCCACCTTCGTCTTCTACGGCTCGGCGCGCATCCCCGCGCCCGAGAAGGCGGACGCGATGCTCGCGCTCGCCACCGACGACAAGTCGCGCGCACTCGCCGAGCGGCTGGTCGCCAAGAGCAGATATTACACCGTCGCGCGCGAGCTCGCGCAGATCGTCAGCCGCATTCCTCGCGACGAGCGCGGGATGCGCCATTTCGTCGTGTGTTCGGGCGGCGGCCCGTCGATCATGGAAGCCGCCAATCGCGGCGCGGCGGATGTCGGCGCCGAATCGGTCGGGCTCAACATCGTGCTGCCGCACGAGCAGGCGCCCAATCCGTACGTCACGCCGTCCTTGTCGATGCAGTTCCACTATTTCGCGCTGCGCAAGATGCACTTCCTGCTCCACGCGCGCGCGCTTGCGGCGTTTCCAGGCGGGTTCGGGACGTTCGACGAACTGTTCGAGCTGTTGACACTGATCCAGACCGGCAAGATCGAGCCGATGCCCGTGCTGCTGTTCGGCCGCGAGTTCTGGGAGCGCGTGATCAACTTCGACGCGCTGGTGGAGGAAGGCGTGGTGTCCGAACGCGATCTCGGCATCTTCACCTATGTCGAGACGGCGGAGGAAGCGTGGGACAAGGTGCGCCAGTTCTACGACGACCGCGCCGCGCGCGCGCCGTCACCGCCGGTTGGTTAATTCGTCACCCCGGACTTGATCCGGGGTCCCGCTTCTTACTTCTTAGCGCGGAAAGAAGAAGCGGGACCCCGGGTCAGGCCCGGGGTGACGGGAAAAGGTTCGACCTACTCCGCCCTGAGCGCTTCCGCCGGCCGCACCGCCAGCGCGGGCAGGCTTCCCAGCACGCCGATCCCCAGCGTCGCCAGCGCCGACGCGCCGATCGTCAGCGCCACCACGCCCCAATCGGGCGCCCAGGGCAGCTTGAACACCGCCGTCACCACATACCAGGCCGCGCCGCCGCCGACCGCCAGCGCCACCGCCGACAGCACCGCCGCCAGCAGCGCATATTCGATCGCCTGCGCGCCCAGCACCTGCGCGCGCCGCGCGCCCAGCAGCTTGAGGATCACCGCGTCATAACGCCGCGCACGGCCCGATGCCGCGACCGCGCCGACCAGCACCGCGATCCCCGCCGCCACCGTCACCGCCGCCGCCGCACGGATCGCGAGGATCACCTTGGCGAGCAGGTCGCCCACCTGTCCGATCACGTCGCCGACGCGCACCATCGTCACCGACGGCAGCCGGGTGCCGACCGCGCGCGCGATCGCGCCGTCGCGCGCCGGCGGCGAATACACGCTCGCTAGCAACCCGTGCGGCGCTTCCTCGATATAGCCCGGCGAGAATATTAGCGCGAAATTGAGCCCCATCCCGCCCCAGTCGACCTGGCGCAACGCCGCGATCCGCGCCGGCACGTCGACGCCGAGCACCGACACCGTGATCGTGTCGCCGACACGCAGGTCGAGCGAATCGGCCGCGCCCTTCTCCAGGCTGACGAGCGGGGCCCCGCGATAATTCGCGGGCCACCAGCGCCCGGCGACGACGCGGTTGCGCGCCGGCAGCGCGGCCGACCAGGTCAGGTTGCGATCGCCGTGCAGCACCCAGCTGTCGGGCGGGTTGCGCATGCCGGCGATCCGCTGGCCCCGCAGCGCGACGATCGCGCCACGCAGCGACGGGGTGGACTCGATCCGCGCGCCCGGCGCCGCGCGCATCACCGCGTCACGGAACACCGACGCATCCTCCGGCTGAAGATCGGCGGCGAAGAAGCGCGGCGCCTTGGCCGGCGCGACATTGGCCAGCTCGCTGCCCAGGCTGGTGTCGATGCACGCCAGCGCGACGAACAGGGAGAAGCCGAGCCCCAGCGCCACCACCAGCCGGTCGGTCGCGGCACCCGGCCGGTACAGGTTCGCCAGCGCCAGCCGCAGCAACGGCCGGCGCGGTCGCGGCACCCGCGCCGCCGCCCAGCGGATCGCCAGCCCGAGCAGCCACAGCGCCAGCACCAGCACCGCCACCGCCGCGACGAACGCGGCCGCGATCCGCCGGTCCGACGCCGTGCCGACCGCGAGTGCCACCAGCGCCGCGCCGATCGCCGCCATCGCCAGCGCGACGCGCACGCCCGGCCAGCGCGGCGGCGCCAGCACCCCGCGCAGCAGCGTCGCCGCCGGCACGTCGCGCGCGCGCGCCAAGGCCGGCAGCGCGAACAGCAGCGCGACGAGCAGGCCCAGCGCCGCCGCGACCGCCAGCGGCACCGGGTACAGCCCCAGCAACGGCGGCACCGGCAGCGCCTCCCCGGCAACCTGCCCGACGATCCACGGCACCGCCGCGCCGAGCGCGAGGCCCGCGATCATCGCCACGCCCGCCACCAGCGCCAGCTCGCCCAGGAAAATCGCCGCTACCGTCCCCGATCGCGCGCCCAGCACCTTGAGCGTCGCCGTCATCCGCACCTTGCCCGCCAGCCACGCCGACACGCCGCTGCCGACGCCCACCCCGGCGATGGCGAGCGCCGCGAGCCCGACGAGCAGCAGGAACTGGCCGAGCTGCTCGATCGACTGGCGCAGCGCGCCCGCCGCATCGCCCACCGTCCGCACGCGAAAGCCGCCGTTCGGGAAGCGACGCTTGAGCCGCGCGCCGATCGCGCCCGCATCGACATTAGCCGGCAGCACGATGCGATAATAACTGTCGTACAGGCTGCCCGGCTGCACCAGCCCCGTGGCGTCGAGCCCGGCGGGATCGACCAGCACCGGCGGCCCGAGCCGAAAGCCCTCGCCCAGCACGTCGGGCTCCTGCGTCAGCAACCCGATCACGCGCAGTCGCGCCTCGCCGACACGCAACGTGTCGCCCGGCTTGAGCCCGAGCCGATCGGCGAGCGCCGGCGCGATCGCCGCCTCCATCCCGTGCGGCCGCGCCCGCAGCGCACCCGGCGCCAGCGCCATCCGCCCGACCATCGGCCAGCGATCGTCGACTCCCTTCAGGTCAGCAAGTGTTGGCGCATTGCCGTTGTCCGGATTGGCCATCGCGCGCATCCGGATCGTTTCGGACACGCGGCCGACCGCACCGAACGCCGCCCGCTCGGCCACGCTCGCGCGCCGCTGCGACACGCGCAGCTCGAGATCACCGCCCAACGTCGCGCGCGCGTTCGCCGACAGGCCAGCGAGCAGCGCGGCGGAGAAGCTGCCGATGCCCGCCAGCCCCGCCGTGCCGAGGAACAGGCACAGCGCGAGCAGCAGCAGCCCTCGCCCGGACCGTTTCAGATCGCGCCAGGCGAGGCGCAGCGCGAGCGTCACGCGCCTTGTCGCCGATCCGCGACGATCCGCCCATCCGCCAGCTCCACCACCCGCGCGCACCGCCCCGCCAGCCGAGCGTCGTGGGTGATCAGGAACAGCGTCGCCCCGCTCGCCGCCTGACGCCGGAACAGCAGATCCATGATCGCCTCGCCGGTCGCGGTGTCGAGATTGCCCGTCGGCTCGTCGGCGAACAGCAGCGCGGGCGCGGGCGCCAGCGCGCGGGCGATGGCGACGCGCTGCTGCTCGCCGCCCGA
>CAXUGZ010000070.1:0-7157 GCA_964250685.1 uncultured Sphingomonadaceae bacterium | reverse complement strand
ATCGCGAACCCGCCGAGCGCGCCGAGCAGCACCGGCCGCCGCCCGAAGCGATCCCCGAGATTGCCCACCAGCGGGCCCATCAGGAACTGCACCAGCGCATAGACCACGCCGAGCCACCCGCCGATCCGCGTCGCGTCCGCCAGCCCGACATGGCCGAGCGTCATGACCAGCCGCGGCAGCACCGGCATGATGATGCCGAAGCCGGCGGAGTCGATCAGCACCGCCAGCACGACGAAGCGGACGGCATTGCGCGTGCGCGGGGCCGGGGAGGGTGGGGTCATCGGCTGCTCGCCTCGTTCGTCCAATCGTCCATGACGGTGTAGCATATGCCCGGGCGCCGGAACGCACGTTCGCCGCTTGCGCGCGCCCCGGCCGCGCCGCACAGTCGCCGTCCACACCATCCGGATCCTGACGCATGCTCCTGCCGCTCCTCCTCGCCGTCGCCGCGACGCCCGCAGCCGTGCCGCCGCCGCCGCTCGTGCGATATGCCGCGCTCGCGCTCGATCCGGCGGGCAGGCGCATCGCCAGCGTCGACAGCGAGCAGGCGCAGGACGCCCCCGCCGCCGGTCACCCGATCCTGGTCGTGCGCGATGTCGCGGGCGCGGTGATCGGCCGCTACGATCCGTGCGAGACGTGCAGCTATGCCGGTGCGGCCTGGTCTCCCGACGGATCGAAGCTCGCTTATGTGGCGAGCGGCGGGGGCGTTGCGACGCTCTACGTGCTGGAGCACGGCGCCAGCCGCAAGGTGACCGCGGTCAAGGGCCTCGCCGCGACGCCGCGCTGGTCGCCCGACGGGACGAATATCGCCTTCCTCGTCACCGAGAACGCGACCAAGGAGACGGGCGCGACCAATCCGGGCGCGCGCCAGGTCGGCGTGATCGGCGACAAGGAGGATACCAAGCGCGTCGCGCTGGTCGCGGCGGCGGGCGGCGCGTACCGGCCGGTCTCGCCCCCGGGCACCTTCGTCTACGAATATGATTGGACGCCCGATGGCCGAGGCTTCGTCGGCACCGCCGCCGAGGGCAATGGCGACAATCAATGGTGGGTGGCGAGCCTGCGCGCCTTCCCGATCGACGGCGCGATGCGCGTCATCGCCGCTCCGCCGATGCAGATGAACTTCCCCCGCGTCTCACCCGACGGACGCAGCGTCGCGTTCATCGGCGGGCTGATGAGCGACTTCCCCGTGGTCGGCGGGGATGTGTTCACGGTGGCGATCGGCGGCGGCGCGCCCGTGGACGTGACGCCCTCGGCCAAGGTGAGCTTCACCTCGCTCGCGTGGCGGGGGAGCCGCCTCGTCGCGGGCGTGATCCAGGGCGGATCGACCGGCGTCGCGACGATCGATCCGGCCGGCCGGGCCACCGTGAGCATGACCGTCGCGCCCGAGACGATCGGCGCGGGCGACGGCGCGGTCGCGCTCGACCGAGGCGGCGCGACGGCGGCCTATGCGGTCGAGAGCTTCACCAGCGCGCCGCGCATCGCCTTCGGCGCGCTCGGCGCGGGCCGCCCGGTCACGCACGACAACGACCGGCTCCGGCCGACGCTGACGGCGCGCGACATACGCTGGCGCAACGGCGGGTTCGACGTGCAGGGCTGGCTGCTCGCGCCCGCCGGGCCAATGCCGGCGGCCAGGCAGCCGATGATCACGATCATCCACGGCGGGCCCTCCTCGGCGGTTACACCGCGCTTCCAATGGGGCAGCGAGATCGCGCTGTTTGCCGCGCACGGCTATTGGATCTTCCAGCCCAATCCGCGCGGCAGCTACGGCCAGGGCGAGGCGTTCGTGCGCGCCAACGTGCGCGATTTCGGCGGCGGCGACCTCTCCGACATCCTCGCCGGGATCGACGCGGTCGAGGCGCAGGCGCCGATCGACGATGCCCGGCTCGGCGTGTTCGGCCACAGCTATGGCGGCTTCATGACGATGTGGACCGTCACGCACAGCCGGCGCTTCGAGGGCGCGGTGGCGGGCGCGGGGATTTCGAACTGGGTTTCCTATTACGGCCAGAACGGGATCGACCAGTGGATGATCCCGTTCTTCGGCGCGTCGGCCTATGACGATCCCAAGGTCTATGACCGGCTCTCGCCGGTGCGCTCCATCCGCGATGCGAAGACGCCGACGTTGCTGTACGTGGGCGAGCGCGACGTCGAATGCCCCGCCGCGCAGAGCCTCGAATATTGGCACGGGCTGCGCGCGATGGGCGTGCCGACCGAGCTGGTCATCTACCAGGACGAGGGGCACGCGCTGCACGATCCCAAGAACCTGGCCGATCGCAAGCAGCGCATGCTCGGCTGGTTCGACAAATGGCTGCGCGTGGCGCGCTGACGGCATGGAAGCATTTGCGGGCAAGCACAGCTACGAGCCGCGCGACGGGCACGGCCTCGCGCACGATCCGTTCAACGCGATCGTCGCGCCGCGCCCGATCGGCTGGATCGGCTCGCGTTCGGCCGACGGCGTCGCCAATCTGGCGCCGTACAGCTTCTTCAACGCGCTCGCCTACCGTCCGCCGACGATCGGTTTCTGCAGCGGCGGCGACAAGGACAGCCTGCGCAACATCCGGGCGACGCGCGTCTTCTCGTGGAGCCTCGTCACGCGCGCGCTTGCCGAGGCGATGAACGCGAGCAGCGCGGAGCTCCCGCCCGAGGCGGACGAGTTCGCGCTCGCCGGTCTTACTCCGGTGCAAGGCAGGCTGGTCGACGCGCCGATGGTGGCGGAAAGCCCGGTGGCGTTCGAATGCCGCACGAGCGACATCGTCCAGCTCCGCCAGGCGAACGGGACGCCGATGAACAACTGGTTCGTTATCGGCGAGGTGGTGGCGGTCCACATCGACGCGGCCTTGGTCGCCGGCGGCACATATGCGACCGCGGCCGCGCGGCCGATCGTCCGCGGCGGCGGACCCGGCGACTATTTCGAGATCGGCGAGTCCGCCAGGTTCGTCATGCCGCGTCCGCGCTCGCGGTAGATCAGTCCGCCGCCACCTTCGCCTTGGGCGGGCGGCCGCGCTTCGCCTTGGGCGCGGGCTCAGGCTCCGCAGCGGGAGGCGCCGCCTTCTTGCGCCCGAGGCCGATCGCCTTGGCCAGCGTGCGGCGCTTCTCGGCATAATCGGGCGCGACCATCGGATAATCGGCCGGCAGGTTCCATTTGGCGCGGTAATCCTGCGGGGTCATTCCGTAGTTGGTCTGCAAATAGCGCTTGAGCATCGTCAGCTTCTTGCCGTCCTCGAGGCAGACGATGTAGCTCGGCTTGATCGAGGAGCGCACCGAAACCGCCGGCTTTACCTCGGCCGGCGCGGCCGTGGCCGGCTCACTGCCCAGCCCCGACAGAGCGCCGTGGACCTTGGCGATCAGATCGGACAGTTCGGCGGTCGAGACACGGTTATGTCCCACATGCGCCGCGACAATCTCGGCGGTCAGAGACAATAATTCGCTGCTGGCTTCTTCGTTCATTGCCTCATCCCATGTTGATCGCGGGCGAATAGCAGATCATTTAGGTACGCGCGAGCGATTTCACCGAACTTGACTTGGCGTCGCGTCAAGCTGGCTCGCGAAGCGCCGCTACGTCCCGAAGCCGCCGCCGAGCGCGCGGATCAGCGCCACCGCCGCCTGCATCCGCTGGGTGCGTACCGCGATCGCGCTGCGCTCGGCATCCAGCGCCGCGGTCTGCGCGGTGACCACTTCAAGATAGTCGGACGCCCCGTCGCGATACCGGGTCAGCGCCAGATCCTCGGTGCGCGCCGCCGCCGCCGCCGCGTCGCGCTGCGCGTCCTCCTCCGCGCCGAGCTCGCGCTGCGCGGCGAGCTGATCCTCCACCTCGCGGAAACCGGTGAGCACGGTGGCGCGATACTCCGCCGCCGCCTCGTCGAACGCGCCGCGCGCGCGCCGCACCTCTGCCGCGCGGCGCCCGCCGTCGAACAAAGGCAGCGCGGCGGCGATCGGTCCCAGCGCCCAGAACGAGGCGGGCGCGGTCAGCAACGGGCCGGCGGTCGCCTCGAAACCGCCGCTCGCGCCGAGCGTCAGCGACGGAAAGAACGCCGCGCGCGCGACGCCGATGCGCGCATTGGCGGCGGCGACGCGCCGCTCGGACGCGGCGATGTCGGGGCGCCGCCGCAGCAGGGTCGAGGGCACACCCGCGGGAACCGGCGGCGGGCTCCCCTGCGCCGCTGTCGGAGCAAGCGCGAACGAGGCGGCGGGCACGCCCACCAGCGCCGCGATGCTGTGCTCCACCGCCGCGCGCGCGCTCGCCACCGACGAGATCTGCGCGCGCGCGCCGGACAGGATCGCGCGCGCGCGGCTGACGTCGAGCCCCGAGGCGATGCCGCCGCTGTGGCGCGTATCGGTGAGCCCGTAGGCGCGCTCATACGCCGCCACCGTCTGGCGCAGCAGAGCCGCCTGCGCGTCGAGCCCGCGCAGGCGGAAATAGGCATCGGCGAGATCGGTCTGCAGGGCGAGGCGCGTTCCCGCTACGTCGGCGTCGCTCGCCTGCGCCTCGGCACGCGCGGCGCGCACGCCGTTGCGCACGCGTCCCCACAGGTCGAGCTCGTAGCCGATCGATCCTCCCAGCGTGTAGAAATCATAAGTTACCGCGCTGGTCGCGACCGGCGGGCGCGTGCCCGGAACGCGGTTGCGCGACGCCTGGGCGTCGAGCGCGACGTTCGGGAACAGGTCGGCGCGCACGTCGGCCACCGCCGCGAGTGCCTGCTCGTGACGCGCGAGCGCCGCCGCCAGCGTCGGACTGTCGCGCTCGATCCGCGCCTCCAGCGCGTCGAGCCCCGTGTCCGCGAACGTCGTCCACCATGGGTGCTGCGCGCCGGTGTCGGGCGCCGCGGACGCGCTCCCCGGCGGCGCCTCCTTGAATGCGGGCGGTACGTCGGCCGCGGGCGGGCGATAGGGCGGCGCGAGCGAGCAGGCGGCGAGCGCGAGCGGCAGCGCGGCGGCGAGCGCGCGCGCGGCGCGCCTCATCGCGTCGGCGCGGGCGCGGCCGCGGTCCGCGTGACCGTTACCCGGTCGCCCGGCTGGATGTCGTCGGGCGGGCTGTCGATCACGCGCTCGCCCGGCGCGAGTCCCGCGCCGATCTCGACCATCTTGCCGTTGTCGCGGCCGATCGCCACGGGCTTGATCCGCACGCGCCCGTCGGGGCCCAGCACCGCCACCGTCGCGCCATTGTCGCCCAGGATCACCGCGGTGGAGGGCAGGCGCAGGCCGCGCGCGGTCGCACCGGGAAAATGGACCTGCGCATAGGCGCCGGGCTTGAGCGCGCGATCGCGATTGTCCGCCGCCAGCTCGACCAGCATCGCGCCCGATTGCGGATCGACCGCGCCCGAACTGCGCACCACCGTCACCGGAAAGCTGCGCGCCGGATATTCGGGCACGGCGAGCGTGGCGGCGAGCCCGTCGTGGATCAGCGCCGAATCCGCCTGCGGCACGCGCACATAGATGCGCATGCGGTGCACGTCGGAGATGGTGAACAGCGGGGAGGCGGCGGCGCTGCCCGAGGTGACGAGCGCGCCGATCTGCGTGGTGCGGCTGGTCACCGTGCCCGCGAACGGCGCGGTCAGGCGGGTGAAGCCGTACAGCGCCTGCAGCCGCTTGACGTTGGCCAGCTCGGCATTGGCGACCGCGATCTTGGCGGCGAGATCGCCGTTCTTCTCGTCCGCCTCCTGGCGCGACACCGCGTCCTTGGCGAGCAGGGCCTGCCAGCGCACCGCGGTGCTCTTGGCGAGATGCTGGTTGGCGAGCGCGGTCTGGTAATTGGCGCGCGCCTGCGCGAGCTGCTGATCGACCTCGGGCGCGTCGAGTATGGCGAGCACCTGCCCGCCGCGCACCTGCTCGCCGATATCGACCAGCCAGCGGCGGACATAGCCGTTGGTACGCGCGTAGATCGGCGCGCTGTTGAACGCCTGGACCGTGCCGGGCAGCATCAGCCCCTCGCCGCCGCCCGCGCGCTCGGGACGGACGATCGCGACGTTGGCGAGGCCGTTCTCACGCGCGACCGTCTCGAGCTGGTGGCGCGTGCGCACGCGCGCGGCGATCCCGCTCGCGACGACGATCAACGCGGCGATCAGCGCGACGATGCCGATCCGCCCCAGCCGGCGGGGGTTGTGCGGATGGTCAGGCATAAGCGGGGACCGCGGGGGCATCCGTTCGCGCTCGGGCGCGGCCGTGGACGATGCTGAACACCACCGGCACGAACAGCAGGGTCGCGATCGTCGCGCAGACCAGCCCGCCGATCACCGCGCGCCCCAGCGGCGCGTTCTGCTCGCCGCCCTCGCCCAGCCCGAGCGCCATCGGCAGCATGCCGATCACCATCGCCAGCGCGGTCATGAGCACGGGGCGGAAGCGCACCATGCCCGCCTCCATCGCCGCCTTGACGGGATCGCCGAGCGCGTCGAGCCGCTCGCGCGCGAAGCTCACCACCAGCACCGAATTGGCGGTCGCCACCCCCATGCACATGATCGCGCCGGTGAGCGCGGGCACCGACAGCGTGGTGCCCGTGACGAACAGCGTCCACACGATCCCCGCCAGCGCCGCGGGCAGCGCGGTGACGATCACGAACGGATCGAGCCAGCTCTGGAAATTGACCACGATCAGCAGGTAGATCAGCAGGATCGCGCCCACCAGCCCGAAGCCGAGCCCCGAAAACGCGGTGTTCATCGTCGCGAACTGGCCGCGCAGCGCGACATGGCTCGCCTTGGGCAGATGCGGCGCGAGCTGCTTCACCACCGTGCGGATATCGTCGGCGACGCCGCCCAGGTCACGCCCGGCGGGGGCCGCGTAGATGTCGAGCACGGGGCCGATATTATAATGGTTCACCACGGGCACGGTGGTGGTGCGGCGGACCGACGCCAGTCCACCGAGCACCTGCCCTCCATTCGCCCCCGCGGTGCTGCCCGACACCGGGATGCCGCGCAGGTCGGACAGCGACGCGATGCGGTATTCGGGCATCTGCGCGACCACGGGATAGGAGACGCCGTTGTCCGGATTGAGGAAGAACACGGGCGAGGTCGTGCCCGTGCCCGCGAGCGAGGTCGCGACGCTGTTGGTCACGTCGCGCTCGGTCAGCCCATATTGACCGATCCGCGCGCGATCGACGTCGACGGTGAGTTGCGGCGCGCGCGCCGGCTCCTGGATGCGCACGTCGGCCAGGCCCGGGATCGTGCGCATGC
>CAXUGZ010000069.1:0-7191 GCA_964250685.1 uncultured Sphingomonadaceae bacterium | reverse complement strand
ACGGCATGGCCGATCCGCGCCTCGCCGCCGCGGCGCCGTTCGACCTGATCGTCGCGAACATTCTCGCCGCGCCGCTGATCGCGCTCGCGCCCGATCTGGCGCGCGCGCTCGCGCCGGGCGGCGCGGTCGTACTGGCGGGGCTGCTGGCGTCGCAGGCCCGCGATGTGCTAGCGGCCTATGCCGTGCACGGGATCGCGCCCGATCGGCGGATCGAGCGCGGCGAATGGACGATCCTGGCGCTCGTTAAGGTGCCGTAAAGGGCGCTTGAGCCAGGTGATGTATTAAGATAATACACAAGGAAGCCGCGCGAGGGGACACGGCGCGGCGGCAAGAGGGACGGGCAGCGTGATGAACATGGAAGCCGGCCTCGCGGGCGACCGCGTCGATTATGTCGATCCGGAAGAGGCCGCGCGCCGGCGCCGGCGCATCATCATCGCCGCGGTGATCGCGGTGGTGGCGGTGGTCGTGCTCGCGGTCCTGTTCGGCCATCGCACGCCCAAGGCGGCGCCGGCCGACATCGCGCCCAACATCACCGTGATCGTGCCCGGCCGCCACCCGGTGACCACCGAGATTCCCGCGGTCGGCAATATCGGCGCGCGGCGCGACATGCCCGTCGGTATTTCGGGCGAGGGCGGCACGGTCACGCGCGTGCTGGTCGAGCCGGGCGATCGCGTGCGCGCGGGCCAGGTGCTCGCGACGGTCGACCGCTCGGTGCAGGTGCAGCAGGCCGCCTCGCTCGCCGCCTCGATCCAGCAGGCGCGCGCCGACGCGGCGCTCGCCGGATCGAACCTCGATCGCGCGCGCAAGCTGGTCTCGAACGGCTTCGTCTCCAGAGCGGACATCGAGGCCAAGGAATCCGCGCTCGCATCCGCCAATGCGCGCGTCGCGGTCGCCGCCGCGCAGCTCAAGCAGCAGCAGGCGGCGATCGGGCGGCTCGATATCCGCGCCCCCACCGCTGGGCTGGTGCTCACGCGCACGGTCGAGGCGGGGCAGGTGGTCGGCCCCGGCACCGGCGCGCTGTTCCGCGTCGCCGCCGATGGGCTGATGGAGCTGCAGGCGCACCTCGCCGAGGCCGATCTCGCGCGGCTTCACGTCGGCTCGCCCGCGATCGTCACGCCGGTCGGCACCGATCTCAAGATCGCGGGCGCGATCTGGCAGATCTCGCCGGTGATCGATCCCATCAGCCGCCAGGGCACGGCGCGGATCGCGCTGCCGTTCGACCGGGCGCTGCGCCCCGGCGGCTTCGCCACCGCCGAGATCGGCGGCGC
This sequence comes from uncultured Sphingomonadaceae bacterium, assembly GCA_964250685.1. Taxonomy (GTDB): domain Bacteria; phylum Pseudomonadota; class Alphaproteobacteria; order Sphingomonadales; family Sphingomonadaceae; genus Sphingomonas_I. The sequence continues at coordinate 5,923 of CAXUGZ010000069.1, read as the reverse complement.
CAAGGGCGATGTGCCCCTGCTCCCCCAATCGGCGGTGATGAGCGACGACAAGGGCAATTTCGTCTATCTGGTCGGTGCCGGCAACAAGATCGTGCGGCGCGACGTCACGGTCGGCGACGTCGACGATCGCGGGGTCACGGTCCTGCGCGGGCTGGCAGGCAGCGAGCGCGTCGTCGCCTCGGCCGGCGCGTTTCTCAACCCGGGCGACAAGGTCAAGCCCGAACTGCACCCCTCGCCGCGCTGAGGCCCACGCCCCCATGAACTTCCGCAACATCTCCGCCTGGTCGATCCGCAACCCGGTGCCGTCGATCGTCCTGTTCGCGGCGCTGACGCTGGCGGGGATGGTCTCGTTCCTGCGGATGAACATCAACCAGCAGCCTGAGATCACCTTCCCCGGCGTGGTGGTCAACGTCGCCCAGCCCGGTGCGGCGCCGACCGAGCTCGAGAATCAGGTCACGCAGCGCGTCGAGGCGGCGGTGCGCAACCTCGAGGGCGTCGACGAGATCCAGTCGACCATCACCGAAGGCAATTCGGAAACCTTCGTCCAGTTCACGATCCAAACCCCGGTCGATCGCGCGATGACCGACGTGCGCGACGCGGTGTCGCAGATCCGCGGGCAGCTTCCCGACGGAATCCTCGAGCCGCAGATCATCCGTGCGCAGGTCAACGGCGGCTCGCTCGCCAACTTCTCGGTCGAAGCGACCGACATGACGCTGGAGCAGCTGTCCTGGTACGTCCAGAACATCGTCTCGCGCCGCCTGCTCGCGATCGAAGGGATGCAGAGCCTCAAGATCAACGGCGCGGTCAATCGCGAGATTCGCGTCGTGCTCGATCCCGCCAAGATGCAGGCGCAGGGCGTCACCGCGAGCCAGGTCAACACCCAGTTGCGCGCGGTCAACGTCAACGCCGCCGGCGGCCGCGCCGAGATTGCGGGTGCCGAACAATCGGTGCGCGTGCTCGGCAACGCGACCGACGCGTACACGCTCGGCCAGACGCAGCTCCAGCTCGCCAACGGGCGCTCGGTGCTGCTGTCCTCGATCGCCGACGTGCGCGACAGCTACGGCGAACGGCGCGACCTCGCGATCATGAACGGACGCGCGGTGGTCAGCTTCGGGCTGATCCGCTCGCGCGGCGCGTCCGAGGTCGCGATCTACGATCAGGCGATCAAGGTGATGGCGGATCTGGAGAAGGAGAATCCGCGCATCCATTTCGTCAAGCGCTTCAATTCGACCAAATACACCAAGGAGAATTACAAGGCGGCGATGCGCGCGATGGTCGAGGGCGCGGTGCTCGCGGTGATGGTGGTGTTCCTGTTCCTGCGCGACAAGCGCGCCACCGTGATCTCCGCGCTGGCGATCCCGCTGTCGGCGATCCCGACCTTCTGGGTGATGAGCCTGATGGGCTTCACGCTCAATTTCATGACCCTGCTCGCGCTCAGCCTGGTGGCGGGCGTGCTGGTGGACGACGCGATCGTCGAGATCGAGAACATCGTGCGCCACATGCGCATGGGCAAGACCGCCTTTCAGGCGTCGATCGACGCGGCCGACGAGATCGGGCTGGCGGTTGTCGGCACCACCTTCTCGATCGTCGCGGTGTTCCTGCCGGTCGGGCTGATGCCCGGCATCGCGGGCCAGTTCTTCAAGAATTTCGGCGTGACGGTGGTCGTCGCGGTGCTGATGAGCCTGATGGTCGCGCGCCTGATCACGCCGATGGTCGCCGCCTATTTCCTGAAGTCGCACGGTGTCGCGAGCCATGGCGAGGGGCGGATGATGGACCTCTACATGCGCGTGCTGCGCTGGACGCTCGACCAGACGGCGATGCAGCGCGCGCGGCTGCGCGGCGGGTGGTGGCGCCGCACCGCGCGCATCCACGATCATCGCTGGTGGACGATGGGCATCGGCATCGTGTCGTTCCTCATCACGATCGGGCTGTTCCTGGCGCTGCCCAAGACCTTCAACCCGCCGAACGACGTCGATACCAGCCGGGTCGACGTCCAATTGGCGCCGGGCACGACGCTGGAGCAGACGCGCGACGTCGCCGAGCGCGCGGTGGCGATCCTCAAGCGGCAGCCGGAGGTCGACACCGCGGTCGATTATGTCAGCGTCGGCTCGGCGACGATCTCGATGACGCTGCGCGACGACCGCAAGCGCAAGAGCACCGAATTCGAGCGCCAGGTGGCGCCCTTGCTCAACGCGATCCCCGACGCGCGGATCAACTTCGAATCGCAGGGCGGCGGCGGCGGTAGCTCGCGCGACGTGTCGGTGATGCTGGCCGGCGACGATCCGGTGCTGCTCACCCGATCGGCGGCCAGGCTGGTCGCGGAGATCAAGACGCTCCCCGGGCTGCGCGCGCCGCGGATCGAGGGCGATCTGCCGCGCCCCGAGATCACGATCAAGCCGCGCATGGACCTCGCCGCCGATCTCGGCGTGACGACGCAGGCGCTGAGCCAGACGATCCGCATCGCGACGCTCGGCGACATCGACCAGAATGCCGCCAAATTCTCGCTGAGCGATCGCCAGATCCCGATCCGCGTGATGCTCGATCAGAACAGCCGCCGCAGCCTCTCCACCATCCAGAACCTGCCGGTGCAGACTTCGCGCGGCACCAGCATCCCGCTCAAGGTGGTCGCCGATATCGGCTTCGGCGCGAGCCCGTCGCAGATCCAGCGCTTCAATCAGGAGCGGCGCGTGGTCATCAGCGCCGATCTTGCGCCCGGCGCGGTCAGCGGCGAGCAGCGCGCCAAGATCCTGGCGCTGCCCGCGATGAAGAGCCTGCCGATGGGCGTGCATTACGCGCCCGCCGGCGAGGCCAAATGGCAGGCCGAGCTCGTCACCAACTTCCTGATCGCGCTGGTCGCGGGCATCCTGCTGGTGTTCGCGGTGCTGGTGCTGCTCTATCGGCGCGCGATGCCGCCGTTCGTGAACATGGGTTCGCTGCTGCTGGCGCCGCTGGGCGGGCTGCTCGCGCTGCTGGTGGCGGGGATGCCGATCTCGATGCCCGTGTTCATCGGGCTGCTGATGCTGTTCGGCATCGTCGCCAAGAATTCGATCCTGCTGATCGATTTCGCGATCGAGGAGATGCGCCAGGGCCGCACGCTGATCGACGCGATCATGGATTCGGGGCACAAGCGCGCGCAGCCGATCATCATGACGACGGTGGCGATGGTGGCAGGGATGCTGCCGACCGCGCTGTCGCTCGGCGCGGACGGATCGTTCAACCAGCCGATGGCGGTGACCGTGATCGGCGGGCTGCTGCTCTCGACCCTGCTCACGCTGCTGATCGTGCCCGCGGGCTTCAGCCTCGCCGACGGGCTCGAAAGCTGGCTCGGCCCGCGCCTCAGCCGCACGCTCACCAACGGCGGCGAGCACGGGGCCTCGCCCGGGCTGGCGCAGCCCGCCGAGTGAACCAATCGGCGATACGGCGATTGTCATGAGCGACATGGCCGTATCCAGGTTCTCCCGCATGACGGCCGGTCCCGCTGCGCCCGCCGATGGCGGCGTGCGGCGGATGCGCGTCATCGCGACCGGGCTACTCGTGGCGATGGCAGCACTCTATGCCGCCGCGAGCGCGCTCGCGCGCATCCACCCCGGCTGGGGCTTTGTGCGCGCCTTCGCCGAGGCGGCGATGGTCGGCGGACTGGCCGACTGGTTCGCGGTGACCGCCCTGTTCCGCCACCCGCTCGGCCTGCCGATCCCACACACCGCGATCATCCCGCGCAACAAGGACCGCATCGGCGACAGCCTCGCCACGTTCCTGCGCGCCAACTTCCTCGTGCCGCGCATCGTCGCGCGGCGCATGGCGCGGTTGGATGTCGCGGGCGGGATCGGCCGCGTGCTGGCGGCGCCGCCGCGCGCCGAAGCCGACGGGAGCCCGCTGCGCGCGGGCGCGGGCAAGCTCGCGGTAACGTTGCTGGAGAGTCTGGGCGACGAGCGGCTCGGGCAATTGTTCAAGAGCGCGGCGGCGCAGCGGCTGCGCGAGGTCGACATCGCCCCGCTCGCGGGCCAGCTGCTCGGCGCGGCGATCGCCGAGGGGCGGCAGCGCCCCGTCATCAACAGCGCGATCCTGTGGGCGGGGCGCTCGCTGGAGGCCAACGAGCCGCTGTTCCGCCAGATGATCCACGAACGCGCCGGATCGATCCTGCGCTGGACGGGCCTCGACGAGACCTTGTCCTCCAAGATCCTCGACGGCCTGTTCCGCCTGCTCGGCGACATGGCGGAGGACGATACGCACCCGCTGCGCGTCCGCGTCGAGGCGGGGCTGGCGACCCTGGTCGATCGGCTGCAACACGATCCCGAGCTGCAGGCCAAGGTCTCCGCCTTCCGCGATTCGGCGCTCGCCAATCCGGCGGTGGCGGCGTGGCTCGACGGACTGTGGCAGCAAGCGCGCGCGGCGATGCTGCGCGCCGCGCGCGATCCGCACGCGGCGGCCAGGGGCAAGTTCGGCGAGGTGCTGCGCCAGTTCGGCGACCGGCTCCAGCAGGACGAGCACGTAAGGTTCGCGGTCAACCGCTTCGCGCGCCGCGCCGCGGGCGGGCTGGTCGCCTCCTATGGCGACGGCATCGTCACGCTGGTCTCGGAAACGATCCGCGGCTGGGACGCGCGCACCGTCACCGGCCGGCTGGAAAACGCGGTCGGCCGCGACCTGCAATATATCCGCATCAACGGCACGTTGGTGGGGGGGCTGGTCGGACTGGCGATCCACCTGGTGGACGTGCTGGGGTAAGCCGATCCCGAGAGCAGACATTCTGCGGCGGGGTTCCGACGCCAACGAACCCGCGGAACCGTGACGGGGCGGCGGTGGCAAAACCGACCGGTTGTGACACTTACCGGGTCCGATTTCTTTAGGCGCCGGTCGCTACCCCCCAACGAAAAGGGCCCGGCCGTGCGGCCGAGCCCTCTCGTCACGCTCGCTTGCTCGCTTCATCAATACGTGCCGGAGAAGCTCCGGTTGAGGTTGGTGCCGCCGCGATCCTGGTCGTTGCGGCCGCCGAACAGCCCTCCTTCGCGGCCCTGCTCGTCGTTGCGCTGCTCGTCGCGCCAATGCTGCTTGGCCTGATCGGCGGTCTTGCTGACGGTCACCTTGTCGTCGACCGTTTCGATCCATGACGAGGGGATCGAATGGTGGTGCCCGCCGGCATCCTTGTCGGTCCTGGTCAGGCGGATGCGGTCGCCGCGCACGTGATCGACCGTGCCGATATGCTGGCCGTCCGAGCCGACCACTTCCTGATGCTCGCGCACCTGGCCGAGCAGCTCGCGCTTGCCCTGCCGCTGCTGGCGCCAAGTGGCGAACTCGCTCTCGAAGCGGCTCTGATGCTCGCGCCGATACTCCTCATAATCCTGGTCGAGCGAGCTCATCTGGCGATCGCGCCACGAATGATAATGGCGATCGGGATGCTGGTCGCGATCAGCGTTGCGCGCGCTCCCCGACGCACCCGCGCCATAGCTCTGCCCCGCCTGGCGCCCGTAATCGGCGCGGTTGCCGCCATCGTCGCGATGGTCGTTGCGCTCGTCCGCGCGGCGGCGGCGCTCGGCGTCCTCGTCGCCGAACCACGAGCGCACCTCGTCGCCCGCGCGATCGATCAGCCCGCGATCCTGGTTGTCGTAGCCGCGCGGGCGCCGGTCTTGATCGGCGCGGTCCTCGCGATAGTCGCGCGCGGGGCCGTATTCGCCGTAGCCGCGGCCGCGATTGTCGTCACGGCCCTGATCCTGATAGCCATAGCCACGGCTGCGGTCGGCGCCATAGCCTCGGTCGTTTCCGCTGTAGCGGTCGTTACGTTCGTAGCCCATTTGGACCTCCTGTCCTCGTATCGTCCCGCGGCGATCGAATGACGCGCGGGGCCGGGACAAGAACCAGCGACCCGCGACCCGGGTTCCGGCGGCACAGCGCGGCGCCGGGGCGGATCGTCGTCGGAAGAAGGGGGCGG
>CAXUGZ010000068.1:0-7198 GCA_964250685.1 uncultured Sphingomonadaceae bacterium | reverse complement strand
AGCCAGTTCGACTTCGATCCCGACGACCTCGCTTACATCCGGAGCCACTATATCTATCTCGACCACGACCAGACCTACACCGGATCGGCGGGCCTGTCGTACAGCGTCAAGGAGGGCGCGCTGCGCGGCTTCAGGTTCGGCGGCGACATGATCTACGGATCGGGGCTGCGCGCCGACGGCGACGTGCCCAACGGGCGCGGGCTCAAGGATTACGAGCAGTTCAACCTGTCGGTGAGCTACCACATCGCGGGGCCGGGGATCGGCATCCGCTTCGACGTGGTCAACCTCGCCGACAAGAAGTACCAGATCCGCGACGGATCGGGCGTCGGCGTCGGCGCCCCCCAATTCGGCCCCCGGCGCGGGTTCTTCGTCGGGCTGAGCAAGGATTTGTAGCGTGGGTTTACGATTGCCGGAGCCAGATTATCCATACCCGTTCGCTTCGAGTAGGGTTCGAGCTTGTCGAGAACCCGTATCGAGAAGTCTTTGGTTGGCGGACAGGCTTCTCGATACGCCGTCTCGACAAGCTCGGCGCCTGTCCTGAGCGCCTGCCTTGGCAGGCAGTCGAAGGGGCTACTCGGAGCGAACGGAAAGGGTTTCATTTCGGAAGCTTTAGAGCGGTTTCCGACCAAACTGATTCGCTCGTCCACCTCCGTTCGTGTCGAGCGAAGTCGAGACACGCTGCGCCGCGCTCGTGGCACGTCCCTCGACTTCGCTCGGGACGAACGGAGAACTGGTGCAGACTGGTCGGAAACGCTCTAGCCGGAGCGCGCGCAGGACGCGACGAGCCGCGTGCCTATCCGCCCGGTCCGCCGCAATGTTCCTTCACCGGCGGCGGGCGATGATATAGTGTCGCGCGGATGGTGGCGGCATGATCAGCGCGATCGTTCTGGCGGCGGCGATTGCTGCGGCGGCGCATGCGCTCCCGCTCGGCGACGCGGCCGCGCTGCCGCGCCCCGGCGTGATCGTGTTGTGGGCGAGCTGGTGCGGCCCGTGCCGCGATGAGCTTGCGCGCGTGGCGGAGCTCGAGGCGGCGGCGCGCCCGCTGCCCGTGACCCTGCTCGCGATCGATCCGCCGCAGGCCGCGCGCGACGCGCTCGACCGCATGCACCTCGCCAGCCGTGCCGCCTTCGCCGACGCGCGCCCGCCGGCGGAGGTGCTCGCCGACTGGGGGGCGACCGCGCTGCCGCTCGCGGTCGCGCTCGATCGCGAGGGCCGCGTGTGCGGGCGCAAGCGCGGCCTGCTCGGCACCGATCAGCTCAGGCAATGGGCGCGGACATGCTCGCGATAGAGGGGCTGGTCGCGGGCTATGGCGACCGCGCGATCGCGCGGATGGGCGCGCTCGCCGTCACCGGCGGCGGCGCGGCGGTGCTCGCCGGCCCGTCGGGCGCGGGCAAGACCACGCTGCTGCTGGCGATCGCGGGGCTCGCCGACGTGATCGCGGGCACGATCCAGATCGACGGTGCCGACGTGGCGCGGCTGGCCGGCCGCGCGCGCGACCGGCATCGCGGACGCCATATCGGGCTGGTGTTCCAGGACCTCCATCTCGTCGCGGGACTGTCCGCGCTCGACAACATGCTGCTCGCGCCGTTCGCGGCCGGCGCGCCCGCCGATCGCGTCCGCGCGCGCGCGCTGCTCGATCGGCTGGGGCTGTCGCACCGCATCGACGCCCGCGCCGAGACTTTGAGCCGGGGCGAGGCGCAGCGCGTCGCGATCGCGCGCGCGATGCTGCTGCGCCCACGCCTGATCCTGGCCGACGAGCCGACCGCGAGCCTCGACGATGCGGCGTGCCAGACCGTGCTCGGCCTGCTGCTCGACGCGACGCGCGAGACCGGCGCCGCCCTGGTGATCGCGACGCACGATGCGCGCGTGAAGGCGTCGGTGCCCGATATCGCGCTGGCGGAGGCGGCCTGATGCTCGTCCGGCTGATCTGGGCCTCGATCCGCACAAAGCCGCTCGCCTGGGCGTTCCACATCCTGTCGCTGGCACTCGGCGTCGCGGTGGTGGTGGCGCTGCTCGCGATCGACAAGGGGCTCGACAATCGCTTTGCGCGCGATCTGGGCGGGGTCGATCTGGTCGTCGGCGCCAAGGGCAGCCCGCTCCAGATCATCCTCTCCTCGATCTTCCAGATCGACCAGCCGACGGGCAACGTGCCGCTCGACACGCTCGTCCGCCTCAAGCGCAACATGCTCGTCAAGGACGCGGTGCCGATCTCGCTCGGCGACAATGTCGGCGGCTATCGCATCGTCGGTACCAGCACCGACTATCTCAAGCTCTACGATGCCAGGCTCGCGCAGGGCCGGCCGTGGACCACGGTGCTGGAGGCGGTGCTGGGCGCCGAGGTGGCGCGCGCGGAGCATCTCAAGCTCGGCGACGTGTTCGTCGGCGAGCACGGCCTCGCACCCGGCGGCGAGAAGCATTTCCACAGCCCCTATCGGGTGATCGGCATCCTCGCGCCGACCGGGACCGTCGTGGATCGGCTGGCCTTGACGGACACCGCCAGCGTGTGGAAGGTCCACGAGCATGAGAATGCCGAGCATGCCGCCGCGGTCGCATCCGAGACCGTCGTCGACGAGCCGCCCGACAGCTACCCGGCGGTGGGCCAGCAGGTCACCGCGGTGCTCGTGCGCTATCGTTCGGCGATGGGCGCGCTGATGATCCCGCGCCTGCTCAAGAACGCGCCGAATGTGCAGACCGCCGTGCCCGCGCTCGAGCTGATCCGCCTGAACCAATTGCTCGGCGCGGGCAGCGCGGTGCTGCGCGGGTTCGGCATCGGCCTGCTCGCTTTGTCGGGGCTCGGCTTCTTCGTCGCGTTGCTGTCGGCGGTGCAGGACCGCCAGCGCGAGCTCGCGCTGCTGCGCGCGCTCGGCGGCGCGCCGGGGCTGCTGCTGCGGATGGTGCTGGTCGAGGCGTTGCTGCTCGGGCTGGCGGGGGGCGTGGTCGGGCTGGCGCTCGGCCGCGCCGCCGCGACCGTCGCGGCGCGGATCGTCGCGCGCGGCGGCGGCCCGGTGCTGGCGCTTCCTCCCGTCGGGCTGGCGGATCTCGCGATCGTCGGCGCGGGCATCGTGCTCGCGGTGGCGGCGGCGGCGGTGCCCGCGATCTCGGCCTATCGGCTGCGCCCGGCGCAGGTGCTGCGCGCATGACCCGCACCCGGCGGATAACGCTCGCGGTCGCGCTGTTCGGCGCGCTCGGCGGCATGCAGAGCCAGCCTTATTACGGGCCCAACGGCAACGGAACGCTCGCGCATTCGGACGATCTGCGCTGGGTGCAGTTCCACGATACCAACATCGTCGCCGATCAGGCGAAGGGCCGCTATGTCGCGACGTTCGGCGCCGCGCTCGCCAAGCTCGACGGGAAGCCGCTGGTCATCACGGGCTATATGCTGCCGATCGAGCCGACCACGCACTCGGCGCACTTCGTGCTCACGCGGCGCAGCACCGGCTGCCCGTTCTGTCCGCCCAACGAGCCGGACGAGGCGATCGAGGTGTTCAGCGCCAAGCCCGCCGACTATACGCAGGCGCCGGTGACGATCACCGGCCAGCTCCACCTCGTGCGTTCGAGCGAGGTCGGGCTGTTCTTCCGTCTCGACCATGCGAGGATCAGCTGATGCGGCGTCTCGGGCGGCCCCTCATCCCCCTCGCGCTCGGCATGCTGGCGATCTGCGCGGGTCCCGCGCTCGCGCAGTTCCAGGGCGACGGCGAGCGCGCGGCGCAGGCGAAGCTGCCGCAAGGTAAGTCGGCGGTCTGGAGCACGTTGCGCCAGACCAAGATCGGCGTGAACGAGGCGCGCGGGCTGTTCACCGCGGTCCATCCCGCCCCGGTCAAGGCGCTCGCGGGCAAGACGATCACGCTGCCCGGCTTCGTCATGCCGCTCGACGCGGAGACCAAGGGCACGCACTTCCTGCTCTCCAAATACACGCCGGTCTGCGCCTTCTGCCCGCCCGGCGAGCCAAACGAGGTGGTCGAGGTGCACAGCGCCAAGCCGATCGCGTTCACGCAGAAGCTGGTCACCGTCACCGGCACCTTCGGGCTGGAGGACAAGGGCGAGAACGGCCTGTTCTTCCAGATGACCGGCGCGAGCGTGCATTGATGGCCCGCGCAAAGATGAGCGTTCGGTTCGCGGCGGCGCTGGCGATCGCGCCGATGGCGCATGCCGCGGTTCCGGTGGCGCCCCCGCCCGCACCCGCGGGGCTCGCCGCCAGGCCCGTGGTCGAGGATTATTTCGGCACCAAGGTGACCGATCGCTTCCGCTATGTCGAGGCGCTGGACCCCGCCACGCTTGCCTGGATGAAGGCGCAGGGCGCGTACAGCCGCCGCGTGTTCGACAGCATCCCCAACCGCGCGCCTTATCTGCGCACGATCGGCGCGGCGGGCGCGGCCTATGGCGTGACGCGCAACGTGCAGACCGGCGGCGGCAACACCTTCTATCTCGAACGCAAGCCCGGCGGCGACGTCTACAACCTGATGGTGCGCGACGCGGGCGGCGGTCGGCGCGTGCTGATCGACACCGCCGCGCTGATCGCCAAAGCGGGGGGCGAGCCGCAGGCGATCGACTATTTCCAGGCCTCGCCCGACGGGACGCGCGTCGCCGCGGGCATTTCGGGCGGCGGCTCGGAAAATTCGTCGCTGAGCGTGATCGATGTCGCCAGCGGCAGGACGATCGCGGGCCCCGTCACGCGCGCGCAGTTCGGCGCGCCATCCTGGACCGACGACGGCAAGGCCCTGTTCTTCGTCCGCCTGCAGGAGCTTGGCCCCAAGGCCGCGCCGAGCGACAAATACATGAACACCAGCGCGGTCTACTGGACGCTCGCGGCCGAGCCGGTCGCGATCGCCGGTGCCGCGACCGCCAAGGGACCCGTGACCGATCCGGTCAGGACGCCCGTCGTGCAGGTGATCCGCCATTCGCCGCGCGCGCTGCTGGTGGCGGTCAACGGCGTCCAGACCGAGGTCGCCGGCTGGACCGCGCCGCTCGCCGACGCGGTGGCGGGCATCGCCGCCTGGAAGCCCGCCTTCTCCCCCGACGACGCGGTCACCAGCTTCGACGCGAACGCCACCACCGCCTATCTCCTCAGCCACAAGGACGCGCCGACCTTCAAGGTGCTGGCGATGCCGCTCGACGGCGATTTCGCGGGCGCCCGGACGGTGATCCCCGCCGATCCGAAGCGCGTGCTCGAATCGGTCCACGTCGCGTCGGATGCGGTCTATGTGTCCGCGCGCGAGGGGCTGTTCGGCGTGCTCCTGCGGCTGACGCCCGACGGCAAGGTCGAAAGCGTGCCGCTCCCGTTCAAGGGCAGCATCAGCGAGGTCTCGACCGATCCCGATCAACCGGGCGCCATCGTGGGGATGAACGGCTGGACGCAGCCCAACGCGCATTTCCGCTACGATCCCACGGGCCGCCGCTTCGCCGATCTCGCGATCGACACCGGCCCCGCGGTCGAGCAGGGCCGATATGCGGTGCGCGAGGTGATGGTGCCCGCGCGCGACGGGACGATGGTTCCGCTGTCGATCATCGCGCCTGCCGGACCGATCACGCCGCGCCCGGTGCTGCTCGACGCCTATGGCGCCTACGGCATCTCGATCCTGCCCGCGTTCATCCCGCGCGACCTCGCCTTCACGCAGGCGGGCGGCGTGATCGCCGAATGCCATGTGCGCGGCGGCGGCGAACTCGGCGAGGCGTGGCGGCTCGGCGGCAAGGACGCCGCCAAGCCGAATACGTGGCGCGACGCGATCGCGTGCGGCGAATATCTCGTCGCCCAGGGCTATACCACCAAGGCGATGCTGACGATCATGGGCACCTCGGCGGGCGGGATCATGGTCGGGCGCGTGGCGACCGAGCGGCCCGATCTGTTCGCGGACGCGATCGCGCGCGTCGGCGACACCAATGCGATGCGATCGGAGACGATGCCTTCGGGGCCCGCGAACATCCCCGAATTCGGCACGGTCAAGGACGCGCAGGGCTTCCGCAACCTCTACGCGATGGACGCCTACCAGCACGTCGAGGACAAGGGCCGTTATCCCGCCTTTCTGTTAACCACGGGCCTCAACGATCCGCGCGTCGCGCCGTGGGAAGCGGCGAAGACGACCGCGCGGCTGATGGAGGTGCCCGGCCACGCGCCCGTGCTGCTGCGCGTCGAGGACGCCGCCGGCCACGGCATGGGCACGACCAAGTCGACGCGCGACGCGGAGGAAGCCGACATCGCCGCCTTCGTCTTCTGGCGCGCGGGGCTGCCCGGCTGGCAGCCGCAGCCCTGAACGGGGCGAGCGCCCCCCCCAATCCCGTTTGGAAACCTCCGCCGCGGGTCAGCTCGCGCGGATTTGGTCTTGTGCGCCGTCGCCGTATCGGGAATGTTGGCCGTTCGTGTTGGTGGCATGAGCGAGGACGAAAATGCGGAATATAATCATCACGTTGCTGGCAGCGACGTTCGCGAGCGCGCCAGCGCTGGCTCTTACCGTGCAATCCGGATCGGTGAGCGTGACGGCTGCCGACCCTGACCAAGCCGGCCGCCTCTCCCGCAACAATGTTCCGCAAGACTGGTCTGGAGGCGAGGAGTATCCGGGAGAGATCAATACCGGAACGACGTATCACTATACGTCGTTCATCGTTCCCTTCGCCGCAAACGCCCTGCAGGACGTCTACTATCAGATCGACATCGACGACGCTGCAACCGACCTTTTCTCGTCGGCATATCTCGGCGTGTACGATCCGCTGGCAAAGCAGGTCAATTGGTTGGGAGATGCGGGCACATCCGGAAACTATTTCGGGGTCAACCCGCTGTTCTACCAGGTGGTGGTTCCCGCCGGCGGGGTTCTGAGGTTGGTGTTCAACTCCACCAACGCGCCGAACGCGACGCCGCCCGGTGTTCCGACCTCTACCGCAGACTATCTGGTGGAAGCCTTCTCCGACACCGAATACGACGAGGACTTCCAAACCGCCGCAGTGCCCGAGCCCGCGACTTGGGCGATGACGGTCGGCGGTTTCGGCGTGATCGGCAGCGCGATGCGTCGGCGCAAGGCGAAGACGAGCGTTAGCTACGCCTGAATGGCTCTCCATTGGGGTAGCTTGAATCATTCCCACTCGATCGTGCCGGGCGGCTTGCTGGTATAGTCGTAGACCACGCGGTTAATCCCCGGCACCTCGTTGACGATACGCGTCGCGACGCGGGCGAGGAAGGCGCTGTCGAAGGGGTAGATGTCGGCCGTCA
>CAXUGZ010000067.1:0-7291 GCA_964250685.1 uncultured Sphingomonadaceae bacterium | reverse complement strand
TGTTCTACCTCCAGCGGCTGCGCGACGAGGCGCACCGCTTCGCGATCGGCGCGCACCGCACGAAACGCGCCGCCGCCTTCACCGCCAGCCCGCTCGACGACGTCCCCGGCATCGGCCCCGCGCGCAAGAAGGCGCTGCTCATGCATTTCGGCACCGCCAAGGCGGTGCGCGGCGCCGCGCTGGAGGATCTGATGAAGGCGCCGGGGGTCTCGGCGACGATGGCGCGCGCGATCCACGACCATTTCCACGCGGCCGGTTAACCTTCGCCCTTACCGATTTTGTCACATCAGCCGCAGTAGAAGGCGCGTGTGGCGGCGACGTCACATGTAGCGTAAGCGTAGCGTACCATCCTCTCGTTCCCATTGGGGCGGGGATCCATGATCCGGCATCCGGCTCTATGGATCCCCGCCTTTACGGGATAACGGGGCGACATGCACATCGAGGCCCAGGCGATCGTCTGCGCGGTGCGCGCGCACGGCGAGCATGGCGCGATCGTGCGCGCGCTCACCGCCGATCACGGGCTGGTCGCGGGCTATGTGCGGGGAGGGCGCTCGCGCCGGCTGCGGCCCGTGCTGATGGCGGGCAACCTCGTGCGCGCGAGCTTCCGCGCGCGCACCGCCGAGCAGCTCGCCGCGCTGACGGTCGAGCCGGTCGAGAGCCGCGCGGGGCTGCTCGGCGAGCCGCTCGCCGCCGCCGCGATCGACTGGGTCACCGCGCTCGCCGCCGCCGCTTTGCCCGAGGCGCAGCCTTATCCCATGCTGTATCAGGCGCTCGACGGGGTGCTCGCGGCGGTGGTGGCGGCGCCGGCGGCGCGCGGCTGGGCGGCGGCGTTGGTGCGCTACGAGCTGCTGATGCTGCGCGAGCTCGGCTTCGGGCTCGATCTCTCCGCCTGCGTCGCCACCGGCGCGCGCGACGACCTCGCCTTCGTCAGCCCCAGGAGCGGCGGCGCGGTCAGCCGGGCGGCCGGCGCGGACCATGCCGAGCGCCTGCTGCCGCTGCCCGCCTTCCTGATCGCGGGCGGCGCCGGCGACTGGCCGGCGCTGCTCGACGGGCTCCGGCTGACGGGCTTCTTCCTGGAGCGCGACCTGCTCCACGGGCGCGCCGCCGACGTCCTCGCCGCACGCGAGCGGCTGGTCGAGCGGATCAAGCGGGTCGCTTGACGATCCTCCCCCAAAGGGGGAGGGGGACCATGCGCAGCATGGTGGAGGGGTATCCCCGCCTGCCGTGGAGCGCATCCTTGGACGGGGATACCCCTCCACCGCCCGATGGGCGGTCCCCCTCCCCTTTCAGGGGAGGATCATGGAGTATGGAATGCTCATCGCTTTGCTGTCCGGCGACGGGATCGGGCCCGAGGTCACCGCGCAGGCGCGGCGCGTGCTGGAGGCGGTGTGCGGCGGCGCGCTCGCCTTCGAGGAGGCGCCGGTCGGGGGGGCTGCGTACAAGACGCACCGCCACCCGCTGCCGCCTGCGACGCTCGATCTGGCGCGGCGCGCGCGCGCGATCCTGTTCGGCGCGGTGGGCGATCCGGCGTGCGATTCGCTCGAACGGCGGCTGCGGCCCGAGCAGGCGATCCTGGGATTGCGCAAGGAGCTCGGCCTGTTCGCCAATCTGCGCCCGGCGAAGCTCTTCCCCGAGCTTGCCGACGCCTCGGCGCTCAGGCGCGAGGTGGCCGAACGGATTGACCTCGTCATCGTCCGCGAGCTGAACGGCGACGTCTATTTCGGCGAGAAGGGGATGCGCACCAATGCCGCCGGGCGGCGCGAGGGCTATGACGTCATGTCGTATGACGAGGACGAGGTGGCGCGCATCGCCCGCGTCGGCTTCGACACCGCGCGCGCGCGCGGCCGCAGGCTGTGCTCGGTCGACAAGGCCAACGTGCTCGAAACCTCGCAGCTGTGGCGCGACGTGGTGAGCGAGGTGGCGGCCGACTATCCCGACGTCGCGCTCAGCCACATGTATGTCGACAATGCCGCGATGCAGCTCGTGCGCGATCCCGGCCAGTTCGACGTGATCGTCACCGGCAATTTGTTCGGCGACATCCTCTCCGATCAGGCGAGCATGTGCGCCGGATCGATCGGCATGCTGCCCTCCGCCAGCCTCGATGCGGCAAGCAAGGGGCTGTACGAGCCGATCCACGGCTCGGCGCCCGACATCGCCGGACAGGGAAAGGCCAATCCGCTCGCGGCGATCCTGTCGGCGGCGATGATGCTGCGCCATTCGCTTGGGATGGCGGCGGAGGCCGACCGGATCGAGGCGGCGGTCGCGGCGGCGCTGGCGGGGGGCGCGCGCACGGCGGACCTGGGGGGTAACGTAAGCACCAGCGCCATGGGACAGGCGGTGCTGGACGCGCTCTGATCTCCCTCTCCCCTTCAGGGGAGAGGGTCGGGGAGAGGGGGCGACGTAGCCAATCGAGCGCCCAACTCCCCACGACTGCCCCTCTCCCAACCCTCTCCCCGGAGGGGAGAGGGCTTGAGAGGCCCTATTCGCTCGTGAACAATTCCCGTTCGATCGCGCTCACCAGCGCGGGATCATCGGGCGGGGTGTCCGACGAGAAGCGGCCGGCGACCTCGCCGTCGCGGCCGATCAGGAACTTCTCGAAGTTCCACAGCACCTCCGGCTCGGGATTGGGGGTCATGCCATAGCCCTTGAGCTTCTCGCGCATCGCGCTCGGCGGGCTGGGCGCGGCCTCGGTCAGCTGGGCGTAGAGCGGGTGCTTGTCGGGGCCGGTCACCGTGATCTTGGAGAACATCGGGAAGGCGATTCCGAAATTGGTGGTGCAGAAGTCCGCGATCTCGGCGTCGCTGCCCGGCTCCTGCCCGGCAAAGTCGTTGGCGGGGAAGCCGAGCACCGCGAAGCCGTCCTCCTTGTAGCGTTCGTACAAAGCCTCCAGCCCGGCATATTGCGGGGTCAGCCCGCATTTGGAGGCGACGTTGACCACCAGCAGCACCTGGCCTCCATAATCGGCGAGGCTGCCGTCCTTGCCGGCGATGGTCTTGAGGGGCACGTCCTGGATCGCGGTCATGGGTCTTCTCCTGATGGAGCACCTCTTCCGCCGCGCTTGCGCACCCGTCAACCGCCGGGCAAAGGCTGGCCACCATGAAGCGCAGGACCGGCCAGGATCGCTCGATCACCTCGCACTGGCGCCCCGCCACGCAGGCGGTGCGCGGGGGCACCGCGCGTTCCGAATGGGGCGAGACCAGCGAGGCCTTGTTCCTCACCTCGGGCTATTCCTACGACAAGGCCGCCGATGCCGCCGCGCGCTTCGCCGGCGAACAGCAGGGCATGACCTATTCGCGCCTGCAGAACCCGACGGTCGAGATGCTCGAGCAGCGCATCGCGCTGATGGAGGGGGCGGAGGCGTGCCGCGCGATGGCGACGGGCATGGCGGCGATGACCGCGGCCTTGCTCTGCCAGCTCGCGCAGGGCGACCATATCGTTGCCGGCCGTGCCGCGTTCGGATCATGCCGCTGGCTGACCGACACCCTGCTGCCGCGCTTCGGCATCGCCACCACGATCGTCGACGGGCGCGACGTGCAGGCATGGGCCGATGCGATCCGCCCGAACACCAGGCTGTTCTTCTTCGAGACGCCCGCCAACCCGACGCTCGACATCGTCGACCTGGCGGCGGTGTGCGGAATCGCGCGCGCGGCGGGGATCACGAGCGTGGTCGACAACGCCTTCGCCACGCCGCTGCTGCAGCGGCCGCTCGACTATGGCGCGGACATCGTCGCCTATTCGGCCACCAAGATGATGGACGGGCAGGGCCGCGTGCTCGCGGGCGCGGTGTGCGGGCGCGAGGAATTCATCGAGAAGACCCTGCTCGCCTTCACGCGCAACACCGGCCCGACCTTGTCGCCGTTCAACGCCTGGGTGGTGCTCAAGGGGCTGGAGACGCTCGACCTGCGCATCCGCCGCCAGAGCGACAACGCACTCGCGGTGGCGCGCTTCCTCGAAGGACGCGTGCCGCAGCTGCTCTATCCGGGGCTCGCCAGCCATCCGCAGCACGCGCTGGCGATGCGCCAGATGGCGGCGGGCGGCACGATCATCGCGCTGGTGCTCGACGGCGGGCGCGCGCAGGCGCACGCGCTGCTCGACGCGCTCGCGCTGATCGACATCTCGAACAATATCGGCGATTCGCGCGCGCTGATGACGCACCCCGCCTCGACCACGCATTCGGGGCTGTCGCCGGAGGTGCGCGAGGGCATGGGGGTGAGCGAGGGCATGCTGCGCCTCAACATTGGGCTGGAGGATCCCGCCGACGTGATCGATGACCTCAACCAGGCGCTGGCGAGCGTCGGGCTGTGAGCGGATCGACGCTCGGTCTGTTCTTCCCGCACAGCGCCGAGACGCGCGGAGTGACGGTGCGCGTGGCGGTGAGCTTCCTCGCCGATCAGTCCGAACCCGCGCGCGGGCGCTGGTTCTGGGCGTACCATATCCGGCTGGAGAATGGCGGCCGGCAAGAGGTGCAGCTCCTCACGCGGCGCTGGATCATCACCGACGGGCGCGGCGCGCGCCACCGCGTCGAGGGCGATGGGGTGGTCGGGGTGCAGCCGGTGATCGCACCCGGCGATTCGTATGACTACGTCTCGGGCTGCCCGCTCGATACGCCGAGCGGGGCGATGGAGGGCAGCTACCAGATGATCGGCGCCGACCGCCGCACCTTCGACGCGCGCATCCCGCGCTTCCCGCTGATCGGGCCGGCGGTCGCCCGGCGCAACGGATAAGCGCGTGAAGCGCACGCACCTTCCGCTGAACGGGCTGCGCGTGCTCGACGCCGCGGCGCGCTCGCTTTCGTTCACGCGCGCGGCGGACGAGCTGGCGGTCACCCCCGCCGCGGTCGGCCAGCAGATCCGCACGCTCGAGGACGTGCTCGGCGTGGTGCTGTTCCGCCGCACCGCGCGCGGGCTCGAGCTCACGCCCGAGGGCGAGGCGGGGCTGGGCGCGCTCAGGCGCGGCTTCCTCGAGTTCGAGGAGGCGGTGCGCGCGATGCAGGCGCAGCAATCGTCCAAGCGGCTGACCATCGCCGCGCCGCGCGACCTCACCGCCAAATGGCTGGCGGCGCGCCTCGCGGCGTATCGCCTGACCGATCCCGAGCTGGGCTTCGCGATCGTGGCGGCGGACGAAGGGCTCGATTTCACCCAGGCCAATCTCGATCTCGCGATCTGCTTCGCGGCGGGCAAGGGCGAGCATGAGGGCGTGGCGCTCGGCGGGCGCGGCCATGTCACGGTCGGCCGGGCCGATGCGCCCGATCACGCGATCGGCTGGCCAGGCTGCGCGCTCGACGAGAGCGGCGGGCCCGCGATCACCGTCGCCGACGCGGGCCTCGCGCTCGACGCCGCCGCCGCCGGGCTCGGCCGCGCGACCGTGCCCGAGCTGCTGGCGGAGGGCGACCTCGCGGCGGGGCGGGTGACCGCGCTCGGCAGCGGCGAGGGCGCCAAAGGCTATTGGCTGGTCGCGCCCACGCCGCAATGGCGGCAGAAGAAGGTCAAGGCGCTGGTGGCGGCGCTGACCGGCTGAGGCGTTCCGGCCGCCAATCAACGATTGCATTGTTGGAACATTTCAGGCACAACCGCGCGGTTGGCTGGGGTGTGGATGATGGCGACGCGCATCGCGCAGGCATCTTTGTGGCGCGGGCATGCGCGGCGGCTGGGGCAGCGCGGCGGTGTGATCGGCGGCGCGCTGGTGATCCTCGCGGCGACGCTCATGCTCGGCTTCGCGCTGGCGAGCTATCGGCCGAGCGATCCCGCGCTGATGACCGCCGCGGGCGGCCCACCACGCAACGTGCTCGGGCTGCCGGGCGCGTGGACCGCCGATCTGCTGCTGACGCTGTTCGGCCTGCCCGCCGCATTGCTGCTGCCGCCTTTGGTGGTGGTGGCGCTGCGGCTGTGGCGCGGGGTGGATCCGGGCCGGTGGCGGCGCGCGCTGCCGATCGCGATCGGCGCGATATTGCTGTGCGACGTGGCGCTCGCGTTGCTGCGCGGCGGCACGCTGGCGCCGCTCCCCGCCGGGCCGGGCGGCGCGCTCGGGATGGGTGCGGCGGTCGCGATCGACGCGGGCATCGCGCGGCTGGCCGCGGGCTGGGCGGCGGGGGTGCGCGTCGGGGCGATGGCGCTGCTCGGCATCCTCGGCATCACCTTCGCCCTGTGGTCGCTCGGGCTCGATGCCGGGGAGCGCACCGCCCTGTTCCGCCGCGCCGCGCGCGATGCGGACGATTTCGAGGAGGAAGCGGCGCCGGTACGCGCGCCCCCGGCCGCGCGCCTGCGTGCCGCGCCCGCCGCCGAGATCGAGACGCCGGCACCGCCGCGCCCGACGATCAGCGCGCCCGTTCGATCACCCGCCGCAAGCGCGCGCGGCCAGCGCGAGCGCCAGGCCAAGCTCGCGCTCGGCGACACCTGGGCGCTGCCGACGCTCGACCTGCTCGCGCCCGCGCCGCCATCGACCGTCTTCACGCTCGACAAAGCGGGGCTCGAGCGCAACGCGCGCCTGCTCGAGACCGTGCTCGAGGATTTCCACGTGCGCGGCCGCATCACCGAGGTGCGGCCCGGCCCGGTCGTGACGATGTACGAGCTCGAGCCCGCCGCCGGGATCAAGGCGAGCCGCGTGATCGCGCTCGCCGACGATATCGCGCGCAACATGTCCGCTTTGTCGGCGCGCGTGGCGACGATCCCGGGACGCACCGTGATCGGCATCGAGCTGCCCAACCAGAAGCGCGAGCCGGTCGTGCTGTCGGAGCTCATCGCCAGCCACAATTTCGAAAACCAGGGGCCGGCGGCGATCTCGCTGATCCTCGGCAAGAACATCGCGGGCGATCCGGTGATCGCCGATCTGGCACCGATGCCGCACCTGCTCGTCGCGGGCACCACCGGATCGGGCAAGTCGGTGGGCTTGAACGCGATGATCCTGTCGCTGCTGTACCGGCTCACCCCCGATCAGTGCCGCATGATCATGATCGATCCCAAGATGCTGGAATTGTCGGTCTATGACGACATCCCGCATTTGCTGGCGCCCGTGGTGACCGAGCCCGCCAAGGCGATCCGCGCGCTCAAATGGGCGGTCGAGCAGATGGAGGAGCGCTATCGCATGATGGCGACGATCCAGGTGCGCAGCCTCGCCTCGTTCAACGACAAGGTGCGCAGCGCCAAGGCGAAGAGCGAGGCGCTCGGCCGGCGCGTGCAGACCGGCTACGATGCCGAGACCGGGCAGCCGCTCTACGAGGAGGAGAAGCTCGATTACGAGCCGCTGCCGACGATCGTCGTGGTCGTCGACGAGCTCGCCGACCTGATGATGGTGG
>CAXUGZ010000066.1:7117-7299 GCA_964250685.1 uncultured Sphingomonadaceae bacterium | reverse complement strand
GTAGCTCATCTGGAGCACGCGGCCGGTGTCCTTGAGCACCGCGCGCGCCTTGAGCCGCCCGAAGGTGATGATCTGCGCGACATGGTCGCGGCCGTATTTGCGCTGGACGTAGCCGATCACCTCGCCGCGCCGGGTCTCGCAGAAGTCGATGTCGAAATCGGGCATCGACACGCGCTCGGGAT
>CAXUGZ010000066.1:0-7084 GCA_964250685.1 uncultured Sphingomonadaceae bacterium | reverse complement strand
ACAGCAGGCCGAGCTGGAGCGGATCGAGATCGGTGATCGTCAGCGCCCACGCCACCACCGATCCCGCACCCGAACCGCGCCCGGGACCGACCGGGATGCCCTGCTCCTTGGCCCATTTGATGAAGTCGGCGACGATCAGGAAATAGCCCGCGAAACCCATCTGGACGATCACGTCGAGCTCGAACTCGAGGCGCTCGCGATACACGGCAAAGCCCTCTCCCATGGGGAGAGGGTTGGGTGAGGGGCTCCCAACTTCGAGGTTGGACGCGCCGGCTACGCCGCCGCTCCCCCTCACCCCAGCCCTCTCCCCGACGGGGAGAGGGAGCTTGAGCAACCTCAATTCCAATCCCGCCCGCGCATCGCGTCGCAACAGCTCGCCCTCCGCGCCCGGATCGCCCGCCAGGCTGGGGAGGATCGGCTTGCGCGACGGCGCCGCCACCGCGCAGCGCTGCGCCACCACGACCGTGTTGGCGATCGCCTCGGGCAGGTCGGCGAACAGCGCCGCCATCGCGTCTGCCGGCTTGATCCACGCCTCGGGCGAGGAGCGCACGCGGTCGCTCGATTCGATGTACGAGGAGCAGGCGATGCACAGCATCGCGTCGTGCGCGGGGTGGAAGTCGGCGGTGTCGAAGCAGGCGGGATTGGTCGCGACCAAAGGCAGATCGCGCGCATAAGCGAGATCGATCAGCGCGTCCTCGGCCGCCTCCTCCGTCGCGTCGCCGCGCCTGGACAGCTCGACATAGAGCCGGCCGGGAAATGCCGCCTGCAGCCGTTCGATGTAGCGCAGCGCCGGCTCGCGCTGCCCCTCGGCGAGCAGCCGCGCGAGCGCGCCCTCCCCGCCCCCGGTCAGCGCGATCAGCCCGCCGCTGCGCCGTTCGAGCGCGTCGAGCGCGACATGCGCGTCCTCGTGCGCCGGGCGATCGAGATGCGCCGCCGAGACGAGCGCACACAGATTGTCGTAGCCCGTCTCATCCTGCGCGTAGAGCGCGAGCCAGTCGATCAGCGGCGGCTTGCCCTCGGCCGTGCCGGGCCGCGCCACGCCGAGCAGCGCGCCGATGATCGGCTGCACCCCCGCCTTCTTCGCCGCCTCGCTGAACGCCATCGCCGCGTAGAGCCCGTTGCGGTCGGTGACCGCGGCGGCGGGAAAGCCGAGCGTCCGCGCGCGCGCGGCAACCGCCTTGGGATCGATCGCACCCTCCAGCATCGTATAGGCCGAGAAGATCCGGAGCGGGACGAACGAGGCGGCGGGCATGACCCCTTGTAGGCATGAACGCCCGTTTTGAAAGCGCGCCGCCGATGCTATCCACAGCTTCCTGACAGGGGAGAGCACCAGTGATCGAGCTGACCGCGTTGCGATGGGTGCCCGAATTCGCGCAAGGCCATGTGCGCGATCTGCGCGCGCGCTGGGCGCTGGAGGAGGCCGGCGTCGCTTATCGGGAACGGCTGGTCGGGCGCGAGGACCTTGGCGGCGCCGAGTATCGCGCGCTCCAGCCGTTCGGGCAGGTGCCGAGCCTGATCGACGACGGGTTGGTGCTGTTCGAGTCGGGCGCGATCGTGCTCCACATCGCGACGAAATCGGACGCGCTGATGCCGCGCGATCCGGCGGAGCGGGCGCGGGTCACGAGCTGGATGTTCGCCGCGGTCAACTCGGTCGAGCCGCCGTTGCAGATGATCGCCGAGCTCGATTTCTTCTCGCGCGACGCGGCCGCCAACGCCGCGGTTCGCGCGACCCGCGTCGATCGCGCGCGCGCGCGGCTCGGCGCGCTGGCCGACGCGCTGGGCGACCGTGAATATCTGTGCACGCGCTTTACCGCCGCCGACATCCTGATGACCACCGTGCTGCGAATCGCCCGCCATACCGATCTGGTTGCGGACCAGCCCGTCCTCGCCGCCTACCAGGCGCGCTGCCAGCGCCGGCCGGCGTTCGCGAAGGCGCTCGACGACCAGCTCGCCGCATTCGCGCGCCACGCGCCCGCCGCCGCCTGAGCCTGATGCGTCACGCGGTATATTTGTCGCAGGTCGATGGGGTCGCCTGCGGGCTCGGATTGTAGATCTGGGCGTAGTCGCGGCGGTCGCGGACGAGGAACGACGCGACATAATGCAGCTTGGCGGCGCTGACGAACATGCTGCCGAACAGAGGCTGGTATTGGTAATTGATCTCCACGAACATCACGCCCGAGCCGCTGGGCGCGGTGACCTGCGCGCCGCTGTCGCCCATGCCGTTGGGAGCGGCGATGCCGGCATTGGCCAAAGTGGCGGTCGAGCCCGCTGTCGTGCTCGGGGCGCCGTAGCTCGAGCCATAGCCCGTGTCGCTGCGCAGGCCGATGCACCGCTGCCAATGGATGCGCTGCACCGGAGCGCTATCGTAGGATTGCTGGACGTTCTCCAGGCTCGAGAGCGTAACGCGGCCCCTGGTGGTGAGGCTGATCCCGTTGCCGATCAGCCGCGTGCCTTGCAAGACATCGTTGATGTCGCCTTCGCGCAATTGCGTGGTCACCTGGCCGCTGCTGACGCCGACGCGCGAGCTGTTGTCGGCGAGCTGGAGTGCGGCCTGACTGATCCTGAGATTCGTGATCGCCAGGTTGGAAAGCTCGACGCCGTAGCCGCCCATCGCCAGGATAAGCGGCAAGCCCAGCGCGAATTCCATCAGCGATGTGCCGTCGCAGTTCGCGGCCAGCCGTCGCGCGCCCACGATCACGGGCATGTTCCGGTGGCGGTGCCGCTGTTGTTGGTGGTCTGGGTGGCATAAGGCTGGTTCTTGAGGATGGTGGTGGCGGTGAGCGTCACCGTCTTCCCCCAGCCGATCAGCGCGCCGAGCGGGAACAACCGGTTGTAGGTCACCGTCATGGTATATTTGGTCACGTCGTTGGCGCCGCCCTGGCCGCTCGCGCCGAGATTGCTGTCGTAGCGGCCGTTGCCGTTCACGTCGGTGTAGCTCTCGCCGTGATCGCAGATGCCGTCGAGCGTGCCCGTGGCATCGTTCGGATATCTGCTGTCGGTGAACGGCTCGCCGGCAATGTCCGCATAGGTGTCGTAATTGGTCCGGGTGGAGGAGAAGGCGGCGCTCGGCACGAGCTTGCTGACGGTCGCGGTCACCTTGGCGTCGATGGCCGCGGTCTGCGTGGCGTTCCCCTCGATCGTCGCGTCCCGCCCGGCCTTCTGGACCGAGCCCGTCAGCACGGCCTGGACATATTCCTGGAAGGCGAGATCGCCCAATCCCATGATCAGCACCAGCAGCACCGGCGCGACCAGCGCGAATTCCTCCGCCGCGCCGCCGCGCCGGTCCGCTACGAGCCGATGCGGCGACCGGATCATTTCGAAATCCGCAGCATCGCGACCTGTTTGGCGATCGCGGTGAAGTAGTTCGACAGGCCCGTCCCGTCGGTCGTGTAGAGCGCCTGCGATGTCGTCGTCGCGCATTGCTGCATCTGCGACGTCGCGCTCGGCGCGATCGAGACGGTCCACACGCTGATGTTCATCGACTTGGCCTTCGCGCATTCGGCCAGGAAGCGGGCATTGTGATAGGCCGTCTGGTTGGCATAGTCGCCGCCCGTCACGCGCTTGTCGAAATACTCGATGCCGTACAATCCGTATACCGACGGGGACGGAGACATGTCGCCGTCGGTGAGGAAGACGATCACGCGGTTGGGCGGGAGCCGCCCGGGCCAGGTTGAATTGTCGGACGCGAAGATGCCGTTGCGCGAGAGCATCCGCACGCCCCAGATCATGCCCACATCGTGATAGGTGCCGCCGATCGGGCGGAAGTCGGTGGCGTTCACATAGTTGGTGACGTCCTGCAGCGACATCGTCGCCAGCCGGCGAACGGGCTTGCCGCATACCGTCATGCCCGATCGCAGGAAATAATTGGATGTGCCGTTTTGACTGTAGGTGAAGTAGCTCAACGCCGTCGCGATGTTGGTCGTGTCGCCGTTCGACGTGGTCGTCCCGGTGCCGCCGTAAAAATAGGTGCCGCCGTTATAATTCCGCCCATAGATCACCTCGGGCCACATCGGCCGCCAACTCGAACGGCCGGTGGTCGAGGTTGGATCGGGGATCAGGTCGGGATCAAGATCGGGAGGCAGGTTGCTGATATCGAACGATGTCACCCCCGGATTGGTATCGCGCTCCTCGATGCACCCCTGCCACTGGGCCGTGTCGCTGTCGATCTGGGTCGGATCATCGACCGCGGCGCTGGTCAGGAAGCTGCTGACGTTGAGGCTGACCGGCTGATAGGTCCAGACCGGCCCGTAGACGTAGCTGGTCACCGTGCATGTGCCGAACAGCCCGGAGGTGGGGGTGAAGACCGCCTTGGTCTCGGTCGCCTGGCCGGAGCTGGTGTTGTAGGTCAAGGGCGTCGCGGGATTGCGCGCGACGTTATAAAGGCTGCAGAACAGCGAATTGGTGTTGTTCACCGTCCCCTGGACATTGGAGGAGATGGTATAATCCGCCGTCACCTGGCGTGACTGATAGGTCCACTTCTTGAGCGTGTTGCCCGATCCGCCGACCATGTAGCTCGGGCTCATGTCCATGATCGCCCTGCCCGCGTTGACGGTCGAGCTGTAGGTCACGAAGCCGTAGCGGATATGCGTCGAGGCATCGACGTTCGGCGGCGCCAGCGTGTTGTAGAAATTGATCACCGCGGCGCGCAGCGCGGCGATGCGCGAGCCGGTCTTTTCGGGCACGTAGAAGCCCATCGAGCCGGGATAGCCCGCCACGCTGCTGTTGACGCTGCCCGACGGGGCGCCGAGCGCGGAATCGGCCGGACGCGAATATTTGACGATCGTGTTGTTGTTGACCTGGCTGTTGACGTAGCTGGTGCACGTGGCGTCGCTGTCCGCAGGAAGGCACGCCATCGATCCGGTGGTGTCGAGCACGAAGATGATGTCGGTATCGGCGACGTCGTAGCGCGCCTGGCAGCTCACGCTGACCGTCTTGGGCCCGATCCCGAACATCGTCATGATCGTCATCGGCACGGTGGCCGATGCGGTGCCGGCGACCTGGTTGTCGACGGTCTTGGTGGGCGTGAACGTGACCGAAGCGACCTTGAACCACCCGCTCCTGAAGTTGTTGGTGAAGAATGCCTGCGCCTGTGCCGTAGCATTGTTGTCGAGCGTCGTGGCGCTCGAGTCGGCCATGAATTTGCGGCCGGCGAGCGCCCCGGCATCGCACGCCTGCTGCAACCGCGACTTCACCGTATAGAGCCGCCCCATGTCGATCGCCGAGCCCGAAAAGGCGGCGAGCGGGATCAGCATCGCCGCCATGATCGCCAGCGCGTTGCCGCGCGCATCGCGCCGCAGACGACCGAGGAAGCCGACGAGCGGATGGCTGGGCGAGGAACGCTTGGGCTTCAACGACCATCTCTCGACGCGGGTGGTGGGCGATCGTCGATCGCACCTCGTCGTCGGCCTACATCGGAGCGGTTAAGGAAGCCTTGAGCGCCGCGTCAGGCGAGCACGCCTTCGTGCAGGCGCAGCACGCGGTCCATCCTCGCCGCCAGCCGCTCGTTGTGCGTCGCGACCAACGCCGCAGCACCTTCCCCGCGCACCAGGCGCAGGAACTCGGCCAGCACGCGATCGGCGGTGGCCTCGTCGAGATTGCCCGTCGGCTCGTCGGCAAGCACCAGGGCCGGCCGGTTGGCGAGCGCGCGCGCCACCGCGACGCGCTGCTGCTCGCCGCCCGACAATTGCGCCGGGCGATGCTCCAGCCGCTCCTCCAGCCCCAGCGCAGCACGCGCGCGCGCGCCGCCGCCGCCGCTGGTGGCGCGCCGCGGATCAGCTGGGGCAGCGCCACATTCTCCTCCGCGGTGAAATCGGGCAGCAGATGGTGGAACTGGTAGACGAAGCCGAGCGCCTCGCGCCGGACGCGCGTGCGCGCTTTATCGTCGAGCGTCGCCGCCTCCGCGCCGGCGATGCGGATCGATCCCTCGAACCCGCCCTCGAGCAACCCCACCGCCTGGAGCAAGGTCGACTTGCCCGAGCCCGAGGGGCCCAGCAGCGCGACGATCTCGCCGCGCGCGACCGACAGGTCGACCCCGCGCAGCACCGCGATCGTGCGCTCGCCTTGGGTGAAGGCGCGGCGCAGCCCGGTGACGCCGAGCGCCTCACTCATAGCGCAGCACCTGCACCGGATCGGTCCGCGCCGCGCGCAGCGCCGGATAGAGCGTGAACAGCAGGGCGAGCAGCATCGTCATCGCGACGATCGCGATCACCTCGAGCGGCGAGGTGCGCGCGGGCAGCTCGGTCAGGAAGCGGATCGACGGGTCCCACAGATTCTGTCCGGTGAGCCGCTGGATCGCGTTCACGATCCCCTGGCGGAAGAACAGGAACACCGCCGCCAGCACCAGCCCCGACGCCGTGCCCAATGCGCCGATCGTCAGCCCCACGGTCACGAAGATGCGGATCAGCGCCGCGCGGGTGGCGCCCATCGTGCGCAGGATGGCGATGTCGCGCGTCTTGGCGCGCACCAGCATCACCAGCGAGGAGAGGATGTTGAACGCGGCGACGACGATGATGATCGACAGCACGATGAACATCATCACGCGCTCGATCTCCAGCGCCTCGAACAGGCTGGCGTTCATCTGCCGCCAGTCGCGGATCTCGCCGTCGCCGCGCACTTTCGAGGCGAGCGGCGCGAGGATCGGCCCGACCTTGTCGGCGTCGACGGTCTTGACCTCGACCATCCCGACCGCGTCGCCCAGCATCAGCAAGGTCTGCGCATCCGCCATCGGCATCACCACGAACGCATTGTCGTAATCGTAGACGCCGACCTCGAAGATCGCCGCCACGCGATAGGAGACGATGCGCGGCACCGTGCCGAACGGGGTCGATTGGCCGGCGGGACTGATCAGGCTGATCTGCCCCCCCACCTCGACCCCCAGCGCCTCCGCCAGACGCGCGCCGATCGCGACGTTGCCCGATCCGGGCGTCACCGCCGCGATGCTGCCGCCGATCACCTTGCCGCCGATCGCCGGGCCGCGGATGTCGGGCACGGTCATGCCGCGCACCAGCACGCCCTCGACTCGCCCGCCCGCGCTGCCCATCAGCGGCTGCTCGATCAGGGGCGTGGCGGAGACGATGCCGGGCGT
>CAXUGZ010000065.1:0-7411 GCA_964250685.1 uncultured Sphingomonadaceae bacterium | reverse complement strand
GATCGCCCTGGCGCAGCCGGCCCGCCGCCATCTCCTCCTCCATATAGCGGCACAGCCGCGTGCGCATCCGATCGGGCCCGCGCTGCGCGAACGCCTCCCCAATCGTCGGGAAGCGCCCCGCCTCGGCGACGATCAGCCGGTGGAGCGCGACCGACCCCGGCATCAGGATCTTGCGCAGCAGCACGCCGCCGAAGCGCATCAGCGCCGCCTCGGTGCCCCCCGACGGGATCAGCGCCTCGTCGAGCGCCTGCTGGAAATCGGCGATCTTGCTGTCCAGCACCGCGGCGAACAGCTCCTCCTTCGATCGGAAATACGTCCACAAGGTGGTCTTGGAGCCGCCCAGCTCGGCCGCGATGGTCGACATCGAGGTATCGGCATAGCCACGTTCGAGGAACGACCGCTCGGCCACGTCGAGGATCGCGCGCCGCCGATCCGCCTTGCGCGCGGCGCGACGGCCGAGTGGGCTGCAGATCTCCATCAGCGATACTATATAGTACGCTTTTCGATTGACAAGCGGCGATCGGGGCGCCATTTCAAACGCGTACACAACGGTACGGATTCTCGACGCGCATGATCCTCCGCTCGGCCCTGCTGGCGCTCGGGGCGGCGTTGCCGCTCGCCGCGTGCGCGCCCGATCTCGGCGACGCGCCCGCTCCCCGCACGGCCGCGTCGTTCGCCGCGACGCGCAGCCTGCCCGACGAGCGCGGCGCATGGCCGGGCGACGGCTGGTGGCGGCGCTACGGCGATCCCCAGCTCGACCAGCTTATCGCCGAGGGGCTGGCGGGCGCGCCCGACATTCCCGCCGCCGCCGCGCGGCTCGCGCGGGCGCAGGGCGTCGCGCGCGCCGCGGGCGCCGCGATCGGGCCGTCGCTCGCCGCCGAGGGCAGCGCGACCGCGATCAAGCAGAGCTACAATAACGGCTTCCCGCGCGCCTTCCTGCCGCAGGGCTGGAACGACAGCGGCAATCTCGATCTGCGCGCGAGCCTCGATCTCGACCTTTGGGGACGCAACCGCGCGCGGCTGCGCGGCGCGATCAAGGATGCCGATGCGGCGCGGATCGAGGCCGCGCAGGCGCGGATCACGCTCGCCGCGGCGATCGCCGATGCCTATGCCGAGTTCGCGCGGCTCTATGCCGAGCGCGACGTCGCCGAGCTCGCGGTGCGCATCCAGCAGGATACCGCCGGTCTCGTCGCCGACCGCGTCCGGGGCGGGCTCGACAATCAGGGCCAGCAGCGCCAGGCCGAGTCGCAGGTGCCCGCCGCGCGCGCCGACCTGGCGCAGATCGACGAGCAGATCGCGATCAGGCGCCACCAGCTTGCCGCGCTGATCGGCGCCGGGCCCGATCGCGGGCTGGCGATCGCGCGGCCGGTGCTCGCGGCGCTGGCGCCGCTGCCGCTGCCGCGCTCGGCCGGGATCGACCTGATCGGGCGCCGCCCCGACATCGTCGCCGCGCGCATCCGCGTCGAGGCGGAGGGCGAGCGCGTGCACGCGGCGCGCGCGGCCTTTTATCCGGACATCAGCCTGTCGGGGCTGATCGGCGTCCAGGCGCTCGGGCTCGGCAATCTGGTCAAGCTGGGATCCGATTATGGCAATGTCGGCCCGGCGGTGTCGCTGCCGATCTTCGACGGCGGCCGCCGCTCGGGCGACTACCGCGCCGCGCGCGCCGATTACGACGCGGCGGTCGCCGACTATGACGCGACCTTGATCCAGGCGCTGCGGCAGGTCGCGGACGCGGTCGCCAGCCGCGACGCGCTTGCCACGCAGGCGCGCGAGGCGCGCGCCGCGCTCGAACAGAGCGAGCGCGCCTATGCGATCGCGCGGCTGCGCTACAAAGGCGGCCTCTCGACCTTTCTCGACGTGCTCACCGCCGAGCAGGCGGCGATCGTCGCGCGCCGGCGCGATGCCGATCTGTCCGCGCGCGCCTTCACCCTCGACGTGGCGCTCGCGCGCGCGCTCGGCGGCGGCTTCGCCGGCGCCTGATCCTCCAAGGGAACGACCATGGCCGACCACCCCGAACCCCAGCTCGACGTGACCGAGCCCGACGGCTTCGCCCCGTCCGAGCCCGCCGCGCTGCTCGCCGAGCGCCGCCGCCGCTGGATCACCATCCTGGTGGGGGTGGTGCTCGCCGCCGCGATCCTCGCGGCGCTGTATCATTTCGTCATCGGCGTGCGCCACGTCTCGACCGACAACGCCTATGTCGGCGCCGACACCGCCGAGGTGACCCCGCTCGTCGCGGGCGCGGTGGCGAGCGTGCGCGTCGCGAACACGCAGACGGTGCGCAAGGGCGACATCCTGGTGACGATCGATCCCTCCGACGCGCGCATCGCGGTCGCGCGCGCCGCGGCCGAGCTGGCGGGCGCGCAGCGTCAGTTCCGCGAGGCGAGCGCCACCGGCGGCGCGCTCGCCGCGCAGGTGACCGCGCGCGGCACCGATATCGCGCGCGCGCAGGCCGAGCTGATCGTCGCGCAGGCGAATTACGCAAAGGCCAGGGTCGATCTCGACCGGCGCGAGTCGCTCGCCAAATCGGGCGCGGTGTCGGGGGACGAGCTGACCTCGGCGCGGACCGCGTTCGCGGCGGCGCGGGCGCAATTGGTGGTCGCGCGCGCGGGGATCGCGCAGGCGCGCGCGATCCAGGCCGCGGCGCGCGAGAGCTACGCCGCCAATCGGGCGCTGACGCAGGGAACGATCGCGGAGAATCCCGACGTCGCCGGCGCGCAGGCGCGGCTGCAGGCGGCGCGGCTCGATCTCGACCGCACGATCATCCGCGCGCCGTTCGACGGGCTGGTCGCGCAACGCAACGTCCAGGTCGGGCAGCGCATCGCGGCGGGCACCAACATCATGACGGTGGTGCCGCTCGACCGGATGTACGTCGACGCCAATTTCAAGGAGAGCCAGCTGCGCAAGGTGCGCATCGGCCAGCCCGCGCGCCTGACCGCGGACCTCTATGGCGGGGGCGTGGTCTATCACGGCACCGTCGCCGGGCTCGCGGGCGGCACCGGATCGGCGTTCGCGATCATCCCCGCGCAGAACGCGACGGGCAATTGGATCAAGGTGGTGCAGCGCCTGCCCGTGCGCGTCCAACTCGATCCCGCCGAGCTGGCGCGGCACCCGCTGCGCGTCGGCCTGTCGATGGACGTGGCGATCGACGTCGCCGGCACCGGGGCAGGGAAGTAAGCCTACGTGGCCGGGGATATCGCCGCGCTGAGCGGGCGCCGGATGTGGACCGCGGGGATCATCCTGGCGCTCAGCAATTTCATGGTGGTGCTCGACACCTCGATCGCCAACGTGTCGGTGCCGCACATCGCGGGCAGCCTCGCCATCGCGCCCGATCAGGGCACGTGGGTGGTGACCTCCTATTCGGTGGCGGAGGCGATCTGCGTCCCGCTGACCGGCTGGCTCGCGCAGCGTTTCGGCACGGTCAGATGCTACACCTGGTGCATGGTCGGCTTCGCGCTGTTCTCGATGCTGTGCGGCCTGTCGCCCACGCTCGGCATGCTGGTCGCGTGCCGCGTCGGCCAGGGATTGTGCGGCGGCCCGATCATGCCGCTTACCCAGACGGTGCTGGTGCGCATCTTCCCGCCCAGCCAGCGCGGCACCGCGATGGGGGTGTGGGCGATGACCACGGTCGCGGCCCCGGTCGCGGGCCCGCTGCTCGGCGGATCGATCAGCGACGATTGGTCGTGGCACTGGATCTTCTTCATCAACCTGCCGGTCGCCGCCGTGTGCCTGTTCGGCGCGCTCACCATGCTGCGCCGGTTCGAGACGCCGACCCTGCGTACGCGCATCGACACGGTCGGCCTCGTGCTGCTCGTGATCTGGGTCGGCGCGCTGCAGATCATGCTCGACATCGGGCGCCAGCACGACTGGTTCCAGTCGACCGAGGTGGTGGTGCTCGCGGTTATCGCCGCGATCGGCTTCGCCTTCTTCCTGGTGTGGGAGCTGACCGAGCAGCAGCCCGTGGTGGACCTGCGCGTGTTCCGCCATCGCGGGTTCACCGTCGCCGTGGTCGCGCTCGCCCTCATCTATGGCACCTTCTTCTCGTCAATCGTGGTGACGCCGCAATGGTTGCAGGGGTTCCTCGGCTACACCGCGACGCAATCGGGCTACGTGCTCGCCTGGCAGGGGGTGTTCGCGCTGGTGATGGCGCCGCTCGTCGGGCGGATGGTGGGCCGGATCGATCCGCGCCTGATGGTGACCACGGGCGTGCTGTGGCTCGCCTTCGCCACCTTGCTGCGCACGCATTGGACGAGCGGCGCCGGCTATTGGACCTTCGCGCTCCCCCATCTGCTCAACGGCTTCGGCATGCCGTTGTTCTTCGTGCCGCTCACGCTGATCGCGATGGGCTCGGTCGATCCGCGCGAGACCGCCTCGGCGGCGGGGCTGCAGAACTTCATGCGCACGCTCTCGGCGGCGATCGGCACCTCGATCGCGACGACGATGTGGGTCGATCAGCAGCAGGCCACGCGCGCCGACCTCGTCAATATCGTCCAGCTTCCCACCGCGCTGCGCGATACGCTCGCGGCGCAGGGGATCGGCACCGAGGCTGCGCGCGCGCTCCTCTCGCGCCTGGTCGATCAGGAGGCGGTGACGCTCGCGACGACGCACCTGTTCGAGGTGAGCAGCCTGGTGCTCGCGCTGTCGGCGGCGTTCATCTGGCTGGCGCCCCGGCCGAAGCGCGCGGCGAGCGCCGAGGGCGCGCACTGATCGGTCCAAAAAGCGCCGCAATGCGCGGGCAGGACATACCCGACACGGTTCCGCCGGAACCCGTGATATCGTTCAAGGATTGCGCGCGCGTGACGAGCCTATCGATCAAGCCCGGCTTCTGGCGCCGCGAGCATCATCTCGACCGGATGACGCTCAGGCAGCTGGTGATCGCCTATTTCCAATATCCGGCGGTGATCGCCTATCTGACGCTCGCCGCCGTCTCGGCGGGCGTGTGGGCGTGGCGCCCCGCGGCACCGCTGCCGACGATCGGCGCGGTGCTGGCGGCGATCCTGCTCTATCCCCTGGTCTGGTACACGCTGCATCGCTGGGTGCTGCACAGCCGCTGGATGTTCAAGGTGCCGATGCTCGCCGCGACGTGGAAGCGCATCCATTACGATCATCACCAGGATCCCAACCGGCTCGAGATCCTGTTCGGCGCGCTGCATACGACCTTGCCGCCGATCGCGCTCGCGACGATCCCGCTCGGCTTCGTGCTGGGGGGGATCGGCGGGGCGGCGGCGGGGTTCGCCGCGGGCCTGCTCACCACCGCCTTCTACGAATTCTGCCACTGCATCCAGCACCTCGCCTACACGCCCAAACACCCCCTGCTCGTGAAGATGAAGCAGCGCCACATGGCGCACCATTTCCACGACGAGAGCGGCAATTTCGGCATCACCAACTTCATGTGGGATCGCCTGTTCGGCACCTCCTATGCCCGGGTGAGCGAGCGCCGGAAGAGTGCCACCGTGTTCAACCTGGGCTACACGCCCGAAGTGGCGGCGCGCTATCCCCGCGTCGCCGAGCTGTCGGGCGGCGTCGCCACCGGCCATCCCGCCACCCGCATCAGGGGCTGAGCGCGCGGATGCCGAACGGGATCACGATCCGCCCGGTCCTCACCAAGGCGGATCGCAAGGCGTTCGTTGATCTGCCCTTCAGGCTCTATGCCAACGATCCGGCGTGGGTGCCCCCGCTCAAGGGCGAATCGCACGGGCTGATCACGCCGGGCAAGAACCCGTTCTTCGAGCATGCGGTCGCGCAGCTCTATTTGGCCGAGCGCGACGGCACGGTGGTGGGCCGCATCTCGGCCTCGATCGATCACATGTGGACGCCGATGCCCGCTGACAAAGGCGGCGGCGCCGACAGCGGCAATTGGGGCTATCTCGACGCCGAGACGCAGGAGATCGCCGCGCTCCTGATCGCCCAGGCCGAGGATTGGCTGCGCGGCCACGGCGTGCGGCGCGCGCTCGGCCCGGTCAGCATGTCGATCTGGGAGGAGCCCGGGCTGCTCATCCGCGGCCACGATCATCCGCCGGCGGTGATGATGGGGCATGACGATCCGCGTTACGAGGCGTGGGTCGAGGCGGCGGGCTATGCCAAGGCCAAGGATCTCCACACCTGGGATCTCGACATCCGCATCCTGTTCCCGCCGCTGATCCAGCGCATCATCGCGTCGGGCGAGAAGAATGCGCGCATCCGCGTGCGCAACGTCGAGAAGAAGAATTTCGCCGCGGAGGCGGCGATCATCCTCGGCATCCTCAACGATGCGTGGAGCGACAATTGGGGCTTCGTCCCCTTCACCCAGAGCGAGATCGCCTTCGCCGGCAAGAAGATGAAGCCGATCATCTTCAACGATCTCGTCCAGATCGCTTATTATGACGACGCGCCGGTCGCGTTCATGATGACCTGGCCCGATCTCAACGAGCTGCAGGCCGATCTGAACGGCAGGCTGTTCCCGTTCGGCTTCGCCAAGCTGCTGTGGCGGCTCAACGGCGGCCTGTCGGGTCGCCCCAGGGTGCGCACGATGCGCGTGCC
Organism: uncultured Sphingomonadaceae bacterium; assembly: GCA_964250685.1. Classification (GTDB taxonomy): domain Bacteria; phylum Pseudomonadota; class Alphaproteobacteria; order Sphingomonadales; family Sphingomonadaceae; genus Sphingomonas_I. Next base: position 895 of record CAXUGZ010000065.1, on the reverse strand, counting down.
GCTGATGGGGGTGGTCAAGCGTCTCCAGGCGAGCCGGATGGCCAGCCAGCTCGCCTTCATGATGATCGAGAACATCCGCAGCAGATCGGTCGAGCATTACGGCGCGACGCGCAGCGAGATCGGCTGGATCCTCGAGGACAATCAGGGAATGAACTCGATCGCCGAATCGATCAACTGCAAGATCAACAAGACCTACCGCATCTACGAAAAGGCGCTGTAGCGCGACTCCGACCAGTCTGACCCACCCAGCACGCCCGTTCGTGTCGAGCGAAGTCGAGACACGCTGCGATGCTCTGGCGGCACGTCCCTCGACTTCGCTCGGGACGAACGGAGGGCTGGTGCAGACTGGTCGGAAACTACTTTAGCAGCGCGCCCGCGGCGTACGCCTGAACGGCCCCGATCACTCCTCCCGCCACGTGAGCACCGGCTGGCGCGCGGCGGCGGTTTCGTCGAGGCGGCGGCGCGGCGCGTGGACCGGCGCCTGGCCGAGCGCGGCGTCGCCCGCGCGGGCGCGCGCGGCGAGGCTGCGCAGCGCGGCGACGAACTGGTCGAGCGTGGCCTTGCTCTCGGTCTCGGTCGGCTCGATCAGCATCGCGCCGTGGACCACCAGCGGGAAATACATCGTCATCGGGTGGAAGCCCTCGTCGATCAGCCCCTTGGCGATATCGAGCGTGGTGAGGCCGCCCGTCATCCCCTCGTCCGAGAACAGCGCTTCGTGCATGCAAGGCCCCGAATGCGCGAATGGCGCGTCGAGCACGTCCTCCAGGCTGCGCAGCACGTAATTGGCGTTAAGCACCGCATCCTCCGCCACCTGCCGCAGGCCATCGGCGCCGTGGCTCAGCATGTAGGACATGGCGCGGGTGAACATGCCCATCTGGCCGTGGAAGGCGGCCAT
>CAXUGZ010000064.1:7082-7503 GCA_964250685.1 uncultured Sphingomonadaceae bacterium | reverse complement strand
TCGCCCGACGTGCGCGCGAACTTCCTCGCCTCGCCGCCTTTGGTGGTGGCCTATGCGATCAAGGGCACGGTACGCGAGGACATCACCACCACGCCGATCGGCATTGCGACCGACGGCAGGCCGGTGATGCTCAAGGACATCTGGCCGACCAACCACGAGATCGCCGACATGATCACCTCGGTGATCGACAGCGAGATGTATCGCACGCGCTACGCCAACGTGTTCGAGGGCGATCGCAAGTGGCGCGGCATCACGATCGAGGGATCCGACACCTACAGCTGGAACCCGGGCTCGACCTACGTGCAGAACCCGCCTTATTTCGAGGGACTGACCAAGGAGCCGTTGCCGCTCACCAACGTCGAGGGTGCACGCATCCTCGGGCTCTTCCTCGATTCGATTACGACCGACCACATCTCGCCGG
>CAXUGZ010000064.1:0-7072 GCA_964250685.1 uncultured Sphingomonadaceae bacterium | reverse complement strand
CCTACGTCCAGAACCCGCCTTATTTCGATGGCATGACGATGACGCCCGCGCCGGTGCAGGACATCCGCGACGCGCGGCCGCTCGCGATCCTCGGCGATTCGATCACCACCGACCACATCAGCCCGGCGGGCTCGATCAAGGCGGACAGCCCGGGCGGCCGCTATTTGACCGAGCACCAGGTCGCGCGCTCCGACTTTAATTCCTACGGCGCGCGGCGCGGCAACCACGAGGTCATGATGCGCGGCACGTTCGCGAATATCAGGATCCGCAACGAAATGGTCCCCGGCGTCGAAGGCGGGATGACCAGATATGTCGCCACCGGCGAGACGCTGGCGATCTACGACGCGGCGGAGAAATACCAGGCCGAAGGCGTGCCGCTCGTCATCATCGCCGGCAAGGAATACGGCACCGGCTCGTCGCGCGATTGGGCGGCGAAGGGCACCCGCCTGCTCGGCGTGCGCGCGGTGATCGCCGAGAGCTTCGAGCGCATCCACCGCTCGAACCTCGTCGGAATGGGCGTGCTGCCGCTCCAGTTCGCGCCGGGCATCGACCGCAAGACGCTCGGGTTCGACGGATCCGAGACCTTCACCATCGAGCAGGTCGCCGCCCTGCGCCCGCGCCAGATGGTGACGGTCCACGTCCGCCGCGCCGATGCGAGCGAGACGACGTTCGAGGCGCGCTGCCGCATCGACACGGTCAACGAGCTCGAATATTTCCTCAACGGCGGCATCCTGCCCTACGTGCTGCGCAAGCTCGCCGCGTGAGAGCTTGGAAGCGCCCCGAAGCGCGGCCCCGTTCGTCCTGAGCTTGGACGTTCGATGACCGACCGCGCAAACACGGTGGACGCAGGCGCTCGTCCCCGCTATCGCGCGCCCATGCCGTCGCCCCGCGACCTTCTCCCGCTTCGACTTACGCGCCCTTAGGCGCGTCGTCCGGTCGTGGCCGCGTCGCCGGCCGCCGCTCACCGCCTAAGGGACCGCCGCCGCGCCCCACCAGCGCGTCCCCGCACGCCAAGCCCGTGAGACCCGCCATGACCATGCTCGCCGATCCGTCCGTCAAATACCGCCCGTTCCCGCCGATCGACCTGCCCGACCGGCGCTGGCCGTCGCGCACGATCACGAAGGCGCCGCGCTGGCTCTCGACCGACATGCGCGACGGCAACCAGGCGCTGATCGATCCCATGGACGAGGAGAAGAAGACGCGTTTCTTCGACCTGCTGTGCAGGATCGGCATCAAGGAGATCGAGGTCGGCTTCCCCTCGGCGGGGGCGACCGAGTTCGACTTCATCTCGGGGCTGGTGCGGGGTGGCCGCGTGCCCGACGACGTCACCATCCAGGTGCTCACCCAATCGCGCCGCGACCTGATCGAGAAGAGCTTCGCGAGCGTCGAGGGCGCGCGGCGCGCGGTGGTCCACCTCTACAACGCGGTCTCCCCCGCATGGCGGCGGATCGTGTTCGACATGACGCGCGATCAGGTGCGCGACATCGCGGTAACCGGCGCCAAGATCCTGCGCGACGAGGCGGCCGCGCGCCCCGGCACCGACTGGCTGTTCGAATACAGCCCCGAGACCTTCTCGACCGCCGAGCTCGATTTCAGCCTGGAGGTGTGCGCCGCGGTGATGGAGGTGCTGCGCCCCACCCCCGATCATCCGCTGATCCTCAACCTGCCCGCGACGGTCGAGGCGGCGACGCCCAACGTCTATGCCGACCAGATCGAGTATTTCTGCCGCCATGTCCCCAACCGCGACAGCGTGGTGATCTCGCTCCACACGCACAATGATCGCGGCACCGGGGTCGCCGCCGCCGAACTCGGGCTGATGGCGGGGGCCGATCGGGTCGAAGGCTGCCTGCTCGGCAATGGCGAGCGCACGGGCAATTGCGATCTCGTGACGGTGGCGCTCAACCTCTACACGCAGGGGATCGACCCGGGGCTCGACCTGTCGGACATCGACGAGGTCGTCAACACGGTCAATTACTGCACCAGCATCCCCGTCCACCCGCGCACGCCCTATGCGGGCGAACTCGTGTTCACCGCCTTTTCGGGATCGCACCAGGACGCGATCAAGAAGGGCTTCGCCGCGCAGGAGCGGCGCAACGACCTGTTCTGGGACGTGCCCTATCTGCCGATCGATCCCAAGGACCTGGGGCGCGATTACGAGGCGGTGATCCGCGTCAATTCGCAAAGCGGCAAGGGCGGGGTCGCGTGGGTTCTCGAGCAGGATCGCGGGCTCAAGCTGCCCAAGCGGATGCAGGCGGATTTCAGCCGCTCGATCCAGGCGCTCGCCGACGAGGCAGGACGCGAATTGAACGCCGCCGACATCTGGCAGCGCTTCCAGCACCATTACCGCCTGACCGGCGCGCAGCCGTTCGAACTGGTAAGCTATGAGGAGGGGCGCGCGGGCTCGGACCGCATCTTCACCGGGCGCGTGCGCCATGGCGGTGCCGAGCGGGCGGTGAGCGGGCGCGGCAACGGCCTCCTGTCGGGCGTGCTCGACGCGCTGCGCGCAGGCTTCGGGCTTACGCTCGACATCGTCGACTATAGCGAGCACGCGATCGGGCGCGGCGGCGACGTGCAGGCTGCCGCTTATGTCGAATGCCGCGGGCAGGACGGCGAACATGTGTTCGGCGTCGGCATCGACACCGACGTCGCGACTGCCTCGGTCAGGGCGCTGCTCGGCGCCGCCAATGCGCTCGGCGGCTGACCTGCCTTAGCGCCGGTAGCAGCGGCGCACGCGCCGGTTATGATACACGCGCGTCTCGCAGACCTGGCGGGGACGATGCAGGCGGCGCGGGCGCGTCACGCTCACCGTCCTGGTCGTGCGCTGCACCTCCACGTGGTGCTGCGCCAGCGCGGGGGCGGCGGCCGCGATCGAGCCGGCCAGCGCAGCGGCCAAAAGCGAAAGGCGGGTCAGCTTCATCCTGAACTCCATGCTTGTTGCGCTCCCCGAACGATCGGCGCGCGCAAAGGCTCCGCGCGCTTTCCTTGCCCCTTGCTCCACGTGCGCGCCCGTTCTACACGTCTCGCATACAGGCGGCCGCTCCGTGAAGGGGCGGCCCTTTTCTTATCCGGAGACCTTCGTGGCCCAGCCCCTCATGCCCCACGCGACCGCTTCCTGGCTGGTCGACAACACCGCGCTATCGTTCGAGCAGATCGCCGAATTCTGCGGGCTCCACATCCTCGAGGTGCAGGCGATCGCCGACGACACCGCCGCCACCAAGCTCACCGGGCGCGATCCGGTGCGCGCGCACGAGCTGACGCTCGACGAGATCGAGAAGGGGCAGAAGGACCCGGCGTACAAGCTCGTCATTTCCAAGGGTCCCGATCAGGTCCGCCGCACCAAGGGACCACGCTACACCCCCGTCTCCAAGCGCCAGGACAAGCCCGACGGCATCGCCTGGATCATCCGCAACCATCCCGAGGTGTCGGACGGGCAGATCTCGCTGCTGATCGGCACCACGCGCACCACGATCGCCGCGATCCGCGACCGCAGCCACTGGAACATCGCCAACATCACGCCCAAGGACCCCGTCACGCTCGGCCTCACCAGCCAGCGCGAGCTCGACGCGGTGGTCGCCAAGGCGGCGAAGGCGGCGGGGATCGAGGCTCCGGTCGACACGCGGCTGGAGGGCGACCGCGAGGCGCTGATCAGCCAACTGCGCCACGAGCGCGAGCACGCCGCGCATGCCGGCGACGCGGTGCTGTCTGACGTCGACGCGCTGTTCGGCAAGCGCGCCTGACGCCTCCCGCCGCCCCCGGCGCGCGCGGTGTTTGAGTTGCTTGACCCTCGCCCGCGCTCGCTCCACAAGCGCCGCAGCCCATGAGCGACGATCCCGCCATCGCCGATTTGTCGTTCGAGGATGCGCTGAAGCGGCTGGAGGCGATCGTCCATCGTCTGGAAGGCGGTGAGGCGAGCCTCGAGGAGTCGATCACGCTGTATGCCGAGGGAGACCGGCTGCGCGGCCAGTGCGAAGCGCGGCTGAAAGCGGCGCAGGCGCGCATCGAGAAGATCACGCTCGGCCCCGACGGAAACCCGCGCGGCGTGCAGCCGTTCGATGCCGACTGAGCCGATGGGCGTCGTGCCGCTCTCGCTGCGCTCGGAGATGGACCGCGTCTCCGCCGATATCGATCAGGCGTTCGATCGGCTGCTCGCGGTGCCCGAGGATTCGCGCGGCAAGTTGTACCACGCGATGCGCCACGCCGCGATCGGGGGCGGCAAGCGGCTCCGCCCGCTGCTGGTGCGGGCGGCGGCCGATCTGTTCCACGTCGATCGCATGCCCGCGCTGCGCGTCGGCGTCGCGATCGAGTGCATCCACGTCTACAGCCTCGTCCACGACGACATGCCCTGCATGGACGACGACGATCTGCGGCGCGGCAAGCCGACCGTCCACAAGGCGTTCGACGAGGCGACCGCGGTGCTCGCGGGCGATTCGCTCCACGCGCTCGCGTTCGAGGTGCTGGCCGATCCCGAGACCCACCCCGATCCGTTCGTGCGCGTCGAGCTGCTCGCCGAGCTGGCGCGCGCCGCCGGGCCGGCGGGGATGGCGGGCGGGCAGATGATGGACCTCGCGGCGGAGACCGCGAAGTTCGATCTCTCCGCGGTGACGCGCCTGCAGCAGCTCAAGACGGGCGCGCTGATCGGCTTCTGCCTGGAGGCGGGCGCGATCCTCGGCCATGTCCCGCCCGAGGGGCGGCGGACGCTGCGCGCCTATGCGCGCGATCTCGGCCTCGCCTTCCAGATCGCGGACGACCTGCTCGACGTTGAAGGTGTCGCCGACGTGACCGGCAAGGCGGTCGGCAAGGACGCGGCGCAGGGCAAGGCCACCTTCGTGTCGCTGCTCGGCATCGAGCGCGCGCGCCAGCAGGCGGCGATGCTGGTCGATCAGGCGATCGGGCATCTCGGCGGGCATGGCGCGGAGGCCGCCCTGCTCCGCTCGATCGCGCATTACGTGGTGGAGCGCGATCGGTGAGCCGCGTCGGGGTCTATACCGGCACGTTCGATCCGTTGACGCTCGGCCATCTCGACATCATCCGCCGCGCGGCGCTGCTGGTCGACCGGCTGGTGGTGGGCGTGCCGAGCCACTCGTCGAAGGCGCCGCTGTTCACGCTCGACGAGCGCATCGCGGCGGTGCGGCGCGAGGTCGCGCCGCTCGGCAATGTCGAGGTGCGCGCGTTCGACGGTCTCGCGGTCGGGTTCGCGGCGGACGCCGGCGCGCGGCTGATCGTGCGCGGGCTGCGCAGCGGCACCGATCTGGACTATGAAAGCCAGATGGCGGCGATGAACGCGATGATGGCGGACGGGATCGAGACGATCTTCCTCGACGCGGCGCCCGCGCTGCGGCCGATCGCCTCGTCGCTGGTGAAGGAGGTCGCGCGCGGCGGCGGCGCGGTGGAACGCTTCGTTCCCGCCTCGGTCGCCGCCGAGATTCGCGCGCGGCTCCCCGCGCGCGCCAAGGACGGAGCGTGAGCGTGTCGTTGAAACTCTTCCTGATCGGGCTGATCGGGCTCGCCGCCGCGCCGCTGCTGGCGCAGGAGACCGGCCCCGAGGGGCTGGCCGAGCCCTCCTATCGCGGGCACAAGATCGTGGCCGAGGCGCCGCCCCCGCCGGTCGATGCCGCCAACATCTTCAACCTGCAGCTGTCGAGCGGGGGCGTCGTCTCGGTGCTGCTGCGGCCCGACAAGGCGCCGCTCTCGGTCGATCGGATCAAGACGCTCACCGCCCGCCATTTCTACGACGGGACTGCATTCCATCGCGTGATCGAGGGCTTCATGGCGCAGGGCGGCGATCCCAAGGGCGACGGCTCGGGCGGATCGGACCTGCCCAACCTCAAGGCCGAGTTCAACGATCTGCCGCACGTGCGCGGCGCGATGGCGATGGCGCGCGCCGAGGCGCCCGACAGCGCCAACAGCCAATTCTACCTCGTGCTCTCGCCGACGCTCGATCTCGACGGACGCTATGCGGTGATCGGGCGCGTGATCGCGGGCATGACCTATGTCGACCAGATCCATAAGGGCGAGCCGCCCGCCGACCCGACCCGGATCGTGCGCGCCTGGATCGGCGCGCCGCCGGCGGACGCGGCCACCCCGCCCGTCGCGGCGCCGCCGGTGAAGATCGCGGCCCCGCTCACGCTGCCGCCGACGCCGCCACCGCCGCCCAGCGCGCCGCACTGACGCGGGCGGCGTCGGCGAACCGCCCGATGCGGGTCGACCAGTTCGATTTCGATCTGCCGCCCGAGCTGATCGCGCTGCGCCCGGTCGCCCCGCGCGACGCGGCGCGCCTGCTGCTGCTCGACCGCGCGCGCATTGAGGACCGGATCGTGCGCGAGCTGCCCGATCTGCTGCGCCCCGGCGACATGCTGGTGTTCAACGATACGCGCGTCATCCCCGCGCAGCTCGAGGGGCGCGTGGGCGCGGCGCGGATCGGCGCGACGCTGCACAAGCGCGTGGGCGCGCGGCACTGGCTCGCCTTCGTCCGCAACGCCCGGCGCGCGCGGATCGGCGAACCGATCGACTTCGGCGCGGGGGTGATCGCGGTCGCGCGCGAGCGGCGCGACGACGGCGCGCTGCTGCTCGAGTTCATGGGCGACGAGCCGGTCGAGCTCTTGCTCGAGCGCGCGGGCGCGATGCCGCTGCCCCCCTATATCGCGCGCCGGCGCGCCGCCGATGCGCGCGACCGCGACGATTACCAGACGATGTTCGCGACGCAGGCGGGCGCGGTCGCCGCGCCGACCGCCGCCCTGCACTTCACGCCCGCGCTGATGGCGGCGCTCGCGGCGCGCGGCATCGGCCACGCGACGCTCACGCTCCACGTCGGCGCGGGCACCTTCCTGCCCGTGCGCGCGGAGGAGACCGAGGCGCATCTCATGCATGCCGAATGGGGCCGGATCGATGCCGCCACCGCCGATCGGCTCAATCGGGCGCGCGCCGCAGGGGGCCGCCTGATCGCGGTCGGCACCACCAGCCTGCGCCTGATCGAGAGCGCGGCGCGCGCGGACGGCACGGTCGCGCCGTTCGAGGGCGATACCGCGATCTTCATCACGCCGGGCTACCGCTTCCGCGCGATCGACGGCCTCGT
>CAXUGZ010000063.1:3651-7611 GCA_964250685.1 uncultured Sphingomonadaceae bacterium | reverse complement strand
GAGGGGGCCGGGATCGGCGACCGCTTCCTCGGCCATATCGAGCGCTGCCGCGTGCTGCTCCACCTGGTCGATGCGACCGGCGATGATCCGGTCGAGGCGTGGCGCGTCGTGCGCGGCGAGCTCGACGCCTATGGCGCGGGGCTGGTCGACAAGCCCGAGATCCTCGCGCTCAACAAGGTCGACGCGCTCGACGAAAAGGCCGTCGCCAGGCTCGCCCGCAAGCTCGCCAAGGTCGCGGGCGAGGAACCGCTGCTGCTGTCGGGCGCGGCGGGGACGGGCGTGGATGCGGCGCTCGACCGCATCGTCGCGGCGCTCGGGCCGGTGGCCCCCGCCGCCAAGGAAGAAGAATGGTCGCCGGTCTGAGCAGCCCTCTCCCCGAGGGAGAGAATTGGGTGAGGGGCTCCAGCCTCCGAAGTGGGACGCGCCGGCTTCGCCGCCGCTCCCCCTCACCCCAGCCCTCTCCCCGCAGGGGAGAAGGAGCAGGCACATGATCGCGGACACCTTTTCGCCGCCCGCATGCCCGCGCCTGGTGGTCAAGGTCGGCTCATCGCTGCTGGTCGATCCTTCGGGCGAGATCAGGCGCGAATGGCTGGCGGGGCTGGTGGAGGACGTGGCCGCGCGCGTCGGCGCCGGGCAGCAGATCGCGATCGTCTCGTCAGGCGCGATCGCGCTCGGCGCGCGGCGGCTGGGCCTGCCCAAGGGCGGCCGCGCCAGCCTGGAGGACGCGCAGGCGGCCGCCGCGACTGGGCAGATCGGGCTCAGCCAGGCGTGGGCCGAACTGCTCCATGCGCGCGGGCTGGTCGCCGCGCAGATGCTCGTCACGTTGGACGATCTCGAGGATCGCCGCCGCTACCTCAACGCCTCGGCCACGCTCGATCGGCTGCTCGCATTGGGGGTGGTGCCCGTGGTCAACGAGAACGATTCGGTCGCGACCGAGGAGATACGCTTCGGCGACAATGATCGGCTCGCCGCGCGCATCGCGCAGGCGGCGGGGGCGGCGGGCGTGATCCTGCTGTCGGACGTGGACGGGCTCTACACCGCCAATCCGGCGCGCGATCCCGCCGCCCGCCTGATCCCCAGCGTGACGACGATCGACGCGCGCGTCCGCGCGATGGCGGACGGCGGATCGCGATCGGGCATGGGATCGGGCGGCATGGTCTCGAAGCTCGCTGCCGCGCGCATCGCTCAGGCGGGCGGCGCGCATCTCGCGATCGTCTCGGGCACGCGCGCGCGGCCGCTCTCCGCCTTCGCCGCCGACGGGCGCGGCACCTTGTTCGTGGCGCCGGGCGGGGCGCGTGCGCGTAAGGCGTGGCTCGCCGGACGGCTCACCGCGCGCGGGCGGATCGTGGTCGATGCGGGCGCGGTCGCGGCTTTGCGCCAGGGATCGAGCCTGCTCGCCGCGGGCGCCACCCGCGTCGAGGGCGGCTTCACGCGCGGCGACGTGATCGAGATCGGCGATACCGCGGGGGTGGCGGTGGCGCGCGGCCTGTCCGAATATGACGCCGCCGATGCCGCGCGCATCGTCGGCCGCCGCAGCGACGCGCAGGCGGAACTGCTCGGCTACGCGCCGCGCGCGGCGATGGTGCACCGCGATCACCTGGTGCTGCTGTGAGGCTCGCGATCACGGGCGCGACCGGCTTCGTCGGATCGCACCTGCTGCGCATGAGCGTCGAGGCGGGGCACGAGGTGCGCGCGCTCACCCGCCGCCCGCAGCCGGCGACCGATGGGGTGAGCTGGATCGAGGGCGCGCTCGACCGGCCCGACAGTCTCGTCCGGCTGGTGGGAACGTGCGATGCGGTGGTCCACGTCGCGGGCGTGGTCAACGGCGATGCGGAGGCGTTCCGGCGCGGCAACATCCTCGGCACCGAGGCGATGGTCGATGCCGCCGCGCATGGCGGGATCAGCCGCTTCGTCCACATCTCCTCGCTCGCCGCGCGCCAGCCCGAACTGTCCGCCTACGGGAGGTCCAAATGCGCATCGGAGGAGCCGGTGATCGCGGGGATGCGCGACTGGACGATCATCCGCCCGCCCGCAATCTACGGCCCCGGCGAGCGCGACCTGCTCGAGCTGTTCCGCTTCGCCCGGCGCGGGGTGGTGCCGCTGCCGCCGGGGGGGCGCGTGTCGGTGATCGCGGTCGAGGATCTGTGCCGGCTGGTGCTCGCCTGCCTGGATCGCGACCTCAGCTTCGGGCGCACCTACGAGCCCGATGACGGGCGCCCCGGGGGCTGGACGACGAGCGAGTTCGCGCGCGCGATCGGCCGCGCGGTCGGCCGCCGCGTGCTGCCGCTGCCCGTCCCCCGCTCGCTGCTGCGGCTCGGTGCCTGGGCGGACGCGCGCGTGCGCGGCGCGGGCGCACGGCTGACCCCCGATCGCGTCGCCTATTTCTGCCACCCCGACTGGACCGCCGCCGCGCAGGCGCATCCGCCCGCCACCTTATGGCATGCCGCCACCGACACCGAGCAGGGGCTCGCCGCGACCGCGGCCTGGTATCGCGCGCAGGGCTGGCTGTAGCGCGCGCTCAGGCCGCGCGGGCGGCGTCGAGGCGGGCGCGCTGGTCGGCGCTCAGCTCCAGCTCCAGCGCGGCGAGGCTGCCGTCGAGCTGGGCGGGGCTGACCGCGCTGGCGATCGGCGCGGTGATCCCGGGCTGGTCCGCCAGCCAGGCGAGCGCGATCGCGGCGAGGCTGGCGCCGGTCTCGGCGGCGACGGCATCCATCGCGGCGAGCACGGCTCCGCCGTTGCCGGCGAGGTATTTGGCCGCCATCCCGCCGCGCGCCTTGTCGCGCGTGTCCTCGACGCGGCGATACTTGCCGGTAAGGAAACCGCCGGCGAGCGCATAATAGGGGACCACGCCGATCCGCTCGGCGACGCACAGCTCCTGCAGCGCGCCTTCATACGCGTCGCGCTCGATCAGATTATATTCGGGCTCGATCACCGTGTAGCGCACCAGCCCTTCGGCATCGCTGATCGCGAGCGCGCTGCGCAGCCGATCGGCGGTGAAGTTGGAGGCGCCGATCGCGCGCACCTTGCCCGCCTTGACCAGCGCGTCGAACGCCGCGAGCGTCTCTTCCTGCGGCGTATCGGGATCGTCGCGGTGCGCGAAATACAGGTCGACATAATCGGTGCCGAGCCGCGCGAGCGAGGCGTCGATCGCGCGCGCGATATGGTCCGCGCCGAGCCCCTTGCGCCCTTCGATCTCGAGCGAGCCCACCTTGGTGGCGATCGCCACATCGTCGCGCCGCCCGCGCGCGCGCAGCCACGCGCCGATCAGCGTCTCGGACTCGCCGCCGCGATTGCCGGGAACCCAGCTCGAATACATGTCGGCGGTGTCGATCAGCGTGCCCCCCGCCGCGACGAAGCGGTCGAGCACCGCGAAGCTGGCGGCGCGATCGGCGGTCCAGCCGAACACGTTGCCCCCCAGCATCAGCGGAATGGTGGTGATCCCGCTCGCGCCGAGCGGCCGTGCCGTGCGCATCATCTCTCTCCCTGCGTCAGCGCGCGATCCAGCGTCACGTGGCCGCGCTCCTTCAGCGCCTCTACCGCGCGCTTGACCTGCTGGCTCGATCCGCGCGGCAGGATCAGCACCGCATCGGAGGTCGCGATCACGATCAGGTCCTGGACCCCGACCGCCGCCACCAGCGGGCCTTCGGAGCGGATCAGGCAGCGCTTGGTGTCGATCGAGACGATCTCGCCATGGTGCGCGTTGCCGCCCGCGTCGAGCGCCGAGATCGCGTGGAGCGCGTCCCAGCTGCCGACGTCGGACCAGCCCATCTCGACCGGCACCACCGCCGCGCGCTCGGCCTTCTCCTCGGCCTTCTCGGCCCCCTCCTCGGCCTCGCGTTTTTAGGCTGCCTGCACCGCTACGCCCACAGCTACGATTTAGGTCATAACCTGCACCTCCTCTTCCTCTTCGCCGGTCTGCCCGGTCTGCTGGCGGTGCTGACGCTGCTCGTCGCGGTACGA
>CAXUGZ010000063.1:0-3641 GCA_964250685.1 uncultured Sphingomonadaceae bacterium | reverse complement strand
CCGCATAATCGACCGCCTGGCCCGGCGAGGCGGCGAAAGCGTGCGCGCCGGGATAGATCCGGCCGTCGCCGCGCTCGGCCGCCGCCATCGCGCCGCGCACCGCCGCGAGAATTTCGGGCGCATGACGATCGAGCGCGTCGAGATACGCGCCCGCGCCGAACAGGAAGATGCCGCCGTTCCAGCTATAGCCGCCCTCCGCGAGATAGGCCTCGGCCGCCGCGCGGTCGGGCTTCTCGACGAAGCGGTCGACGCGGAACACGCCCGGCGCCAGCGCCGCGCCGCGCTTGATATAACCGTAGCCGGTCTCCGGCGCGTCGGGGGCGATGCCGAACGCGGCGAGCCAGCCCTCGGCGACGAGCGGCAGCGCCGCCGCGACCGCCGCGCGGAACGCACCCACGTCGCGGATGACATGATCGCTCGGCATCACCAGCATGATCGCGTCGCGCGGCAGCGCGAGCGCCGCCAGCGCGATCGCGGGCGCGGTGTTGCGGCCGACCGGCTCGAGGATCAGCGTCGCGCCGGCGACCCCCGCCTGCGCCAGCTGCTCCTCGATCAGGTCGGCATGCGCGGCGTTGGCGACCACCAGCGGCGGCGCGAACCCGGCCTCGGGCGTGGCGCGGCGCGCGGTGAGCTGGAGCATCGTCTCCGCGCCGGTCAGCGCGAGCAATTGCTTGGGGCGGCCGGTGCGCGACAGCGGCCACAGCCGCGTGCCCGATCCGCCGGAAAGAATCACGGGGGTGATCGGCGGCTGCATGCTCCCTCCTTGAACGCCGCGCCGCGATCCGCAAGGGGCGGCCGGGGCTTATCATTGCAAACCGATCCTTACCCGTTCGTTTCGAGTAGCCGTCGAGCCTGTCGAGACGGCGTATCGAGAAGGTGCGCGACCGCCACGACTTCTCGACACGGGTTCTCGACAAGCTCGAACCCTGCTCGAAGCAGACGGATGGGTGGTCCTCGCCCCCTAAGGCCGCCCCGCCACGAAGCGCATCGCCACCCCGTTCATGCAATAGCGCAGACCCGTGGGCCGCGGTCCGTCGTCGAACACGTGGCCGAGATGCCCGCCGCAGCGGCGGCAATGCACCTCGGTCCGCGCCATGCCGAGCGTGCGGTCGCTCGTCGTCGACACCGCCTGCCGGATCGGCGCCCAGAAGCTCGGCCAGCCCGTGCCGCTGTCGAACTTGGTGGCCGACGAGAACAGCGGCAGTGCGCATCCGCCGCACACGAAAATGCCCGCGCGGTGCTCGTCGTTGAGCGGGCTGGTGAAGGGCGGCTCGGTGCCCTCCTGGCGCAGCACCGCATAAGCGGGGGGCGACAGGCGCTTGCGCCACTCCGCGTCGGGGAGCGTCACCTCGTAATGCGTCGGCGCGCTGCGGCCGCCCGCCGCCCACAGGATCGCGCCCGCCGCCGCCATGCCGCCCGCCCCGATCGTCTCGCGCCTCGAAAGCTTCATCGCATCCTCCTGCCACGGAATACGCGCAGGGCGGGCTTAGGGTTGCGCGGGCGCGCGCCGGCCGCGTCCCGACTTGAGCACGGTCAGGCGGAACAGCCGCGCCGCCAGCCGCACCTCGATGGCCAGGCACGCGACCTGCCAGGCGAGCGCGGCGAGGTGCGGCAGCAAGGCGGGCTGCTCGGCGGCGCGCGCGAGCATCGCGAACGGCGAAGACCAGGGCAGGATCGCGGCGGCGAGCCCGAGCGGCGAATCGGGCCGCGCCGCCGCCGCCGATCCGAGCGCGAACACGATCAGCTGCGCCATGGTGAGCGGCAGCGACAGCGTCTGCACCTCGCGCACGCTTCCCGCCTGCGCGCCGATGCCGAGGTAGAGCGCGCCGAGCAGCAGATACAGCATGACGAAATAGACGATGCCCAGCACCGCGAACAGCGGCCATCCGATCGCGGGCGCGGGCAGCGCGGCATGCGGCAGCAGGAACGCCGCGCCGATCGCCGCCAGGCTCCCCCAGGCGGCGATGCCGGTGAGCGACACCGCGAGCATGCCCGCGAGCTTGCCCAGAAAGATCGCGTCGACCGGCACCGCGGCGGCGAGGATCTCGATCACCTTGCTCGATTTCTCCTCGACCAGGTTCGAGATCAGCATGCCCGCCAGGATGATCGTCAGCACGAACAAAGCGGTCTGCGCGCCGCGCGCGAGCGTGCGCCGGTCCGGCACGGTGGGGGCGCCGGCGATCACGCTTTCGGAAAGTGCGGCCGGCGTCACCCCCGCCCGCCGGCGCGCTGCTTCGTCGAGCAGCAGGCGCACCTGCCCGCGCACCTGCGCCAGCCCCTCGGCCGATCCGCGCAGACCATAGCCGTGACGATCCGCCGTAAGCGTGGCGGCCCCGTCGCGCGGATCGGCGACGAGGCGCGGCAAGGATGCGTCGCCGGCCGCCTCCGCCAGATAGGCCCGTGCCGCGCGCAGCTCCTGCATCGTCTGCGCGGGCGCGATCACCGCCAGGTTCGGCGGCCCCGCATCCTGATCGCGCGCCGCGACCGCGCCGAAGATGCCGCCGAACACCAGCGGCAGCAGCGGCCCGATCAGGAACAGCAGGAAGGTGCGCGAGCACACCGTCGCGACGTAATCGCGCCGCGCGATCACCCAGGCGGCGCGGAGCAGGCGCGTCACGCGCGTGCCTCGGGCGCGCCGACGATCGCGACGAACGCGTCGTGCAGCCCCGGCCGCTCGATCGACAGCGCCTCGATCCCCGCCTCCCCTGCGATCAGCGCGGCGAGCAGCGGCTCGATCCCCGTCGCCGGCAGCTCGAACGACCAGCGCCCGTCCTGGCCCTCCGCCTCCGCCGGCAGCGCGGCGCGCCAGGCGCCGTCGCGCGCGTGCGTGGCGAGGCGAACGCGCGGCGCCAGCGTGCCGCGCGCCTCCTCCACGGTGCCCTCGAAGCGCACGCGGCCGCCCGCGATGATCGCGATCCGCTCGCACAACCGCTCGGCGTGCGCGATCACGTGGGTCGAGAACAGGATCGTCGCGCCCGCCGCCGCGCGCGCGCGGATCAGCGCCTCCAGCCGCTCCTGGTTGAGCGCGTCGAGCCCCGAAAAGGGCTCGTCCAGCACGATCAGCCGGGGATCGTGCACGATCGCGCCGAGCAGCTGCACCACCTGCGCCATCCCCTTTGAGAGCGCGCGGATCGGGCGATCGGGCGGCAGGCCGTTCGCCTCCAGCAAAGCGGTCGCGCGCCGCCGCCCCTCCGCCAGCTTCAGCCCGCGCAGCGCCCCGAGGAAGGCGATCGCCTCGCGCGCGGCCATGCTCTGGTAGAGCCCGCGCTCCTCGGGCAAATAGCCGATCGCATGCGCGATAAGCAGCGGATCGGCGCAGCCGAGCAGGCGGCGCGTGCCCGCGTCGGGATCGATGATGCCGAGCAGCATGCGCAGCGTCGTGGTCTTGCCCGCACCATTGGGCCCGAGCACGCCGTAGATGCTCCCGGCGGGCACCGCGAGGTCCACCCCGTCCACCGCGCGCGCGCCGCCGAAGCTCTTGACCAGGCCACGGGCCTCGACGGCGGGGGTGCTCACCGGGCCGTCCTAGCGGGGCGGGTCGGTGGGGGGTAGGGGATTTTGGTGGTTAGCTGTCGTTCGATTTAGCCCTCTCCCGCTTTCGCGGGAGAGGGTTGGGTGAGGGTCTTCTTTCTGGCCGAGCG
>CAXUGZ010000062.1:3154-7711 GCA_964250685.1 uncultured Sphingomonadaceae bacterium | reverse complement strand
CGACCCTGCCTTGGCGGAACCGGCCGCAGGCTCCGCCTCGTAGAGATCGTCGTCGTCTTCTGACACGCCCGCGCCTTCGATGATCGAATCGGTGCCCTCGGGCAAGGGCTTATCGGCTGAGGGCATCGCGATCGTCTCCGCAAAGTTCGTCCTGACGCACTTCAACCTGCCGGAACCGCGCGCGTTCCATGCCGCCGCCGCAATTATTGCCTATCGTCCGTCGCGCCGATACAGCCGCGCCGCAACCGCCCGCGACCGAGCGACAAGGACCCTCATGACCGCGATCCTCGACGTCCACGCCCGCACCGTGATCGACAGCCGGGGCAACCCCACCGTCGAGGTCGACGTGACGCTCGAGGACGGCAGCTTCGGCCGCGCCGCGGTGCCCTCGGGCGCGTCGACCGGCGCGCGCGAGGCGGTCGAGAAGCGCGACGGCGACAAGGCGCGCTGGGGCGGCAAGGGCGTCGAGAAGGCGGTCGACGCGGTCAATGGCGAGATCGCCGAGGCGGTCGAGGGGCTCGACGCCGAGGACCAGGGCGAGATCGACGCGGTGATGATCGAGCTCGACGGCACCGATACCAAGTCGCGCCTCGGCGCCAACGGCATCCTCGGCGTGAGCCTCGCGGTCGCCAAGGCGGCGGCCGACGCGCGCGGGCTGCCGCTCTACCGCTACGTCGGCGGGGTCGGCGCGAACGTGCTGCCCACGCCGATGATGAACATCGTCAACGGCGGCGCGCACGCCGACAATGGGATCGACTTCCAGGAATTCATGATCGTGCCCATCGGCGCGGACAGCCTGATCGAGGCGGTGCGCTGCGGGAGCGAGATCTTCCACACGCTCAAGGCCAAGCTCCACGACCAGGGGCTGTCGACCGCGGTCGGCGACGAGGGCGGGTTCGCGCCCGATCTCGCCAGCCCCGCCGACGCGCTCGACTTCATCATGTCCTCGATCGAGGCGGCGGGCTATATCCCCGGCGAGGATGTCGCGATCGCGCTCGATTGCGCGGCGAGCGAATTCCACAAGGGCGGCGCGTACCAGCTGGCGGGCGAGGGGCGCACGCTCTCGTCCGCCGAGATGGTCGATTACCTCGCCGATCTCGCGGGCCGCTATCCGATCGTTTCGATCGAGGACGGCATGGCCGAGGACGATTGGGAGGGGTGGAAGCTGCTTACCGACCGGCTCGGGGCCAAGCTCCAGCTGGTCGGCGACGACATCTTCGTCACCAATCCCAAGATCCTGGCCGAAGGGATCGCCAAGGGCGTCGCCAATTCGCTGCTGGTCAAGGTCAACCAGATCGGCACGCTGACCGAGACGCTGGCGGCGGTGAGCATGGCGCAGCGCGCGGGCTATACCGCGGTGATGTCGCACCGCTCGGGCGAGACCGAGGATGCGACCATCGCCGATCTCGCGGTCGCCACCAATTGCGGGCAGATCAAGACGGGCAGCCTCGCGCGCTCGGACCGGCTCGCCAAGTACAACCAGCTCATCCGCATCGAGGAGGAGCTGGGCGCGATCGGGCACTATGCGGGGCGGAGCGCGCTCAAGCTTTGATCGCCGCCGCTTTTACACGATTGGGCGGCTTTGCGCTTGAACCCGTTGGCAAAACATGATTCTGGTCCGCTGCAATGACGCGCCGACCCGCCATCAGCCTGCTCAGGGCCGCCATCTGGCCGGCGCTGGCGCTGTTCGTGGTCGCTTATTTCGCGGGCGCGGCGGTCTTCGGGCCTAACGGGCTGATGTCGCTCGCGGGCTATCGCGCGCAGCAGGCGCACCACCAGCAGGTGCTGCGCACGCTCGTCGCCGAACGCGCCCAGCTCCAGCACCGCTCGCGCCTGCTCGATCCCCGCCACGCCAACCCGGACATGGTGGACGAGGTGATCCGCCGCCAGACGATCCAGATCCGGCCCGACGAGGTGATCCTGCTCACCAAGTGAGGCGCGGGGGCGTGCGCGCGGAACTCGCCGTTGCCCGGTCGGTTGGCCCATGCCTATAGGGAAGCCGATCGGTCCATTGACGACGAGCGAGGATGCATTGGCCAGAGCAGCACGAACCGCGACGCCCAAGGCCGATGCCATCCCCCCCGCCACGCCCAACCGCGAGCGGCCGCCCGAGCCCACATCCTTTGAGGGCAGCAAGGACGAACTGCTCGAATTCTACCGCCAGATGCTGCTGATCCGCCGCTTCGAGGAGAAAGCGGGGCAGCTTTACGGGCTCGGCCTGATCGGCGGCTTCTGCCACCTCTATATCGGGCAGGTGGCGGTGGCGGTCGGCCTGCAGTCCGCGCTCACGGTAGGGCGCGATTCGGTCGTGACGGGCTATCGCGACCACGGCCACATGCTGGCCTACGGCATCGATCCCAAGGTCATCATGGCCGAGCTCACCGGGCGCGCGGCGGGCATCTCGAAGGGCAAGGGCGGATCGATGCACATGTTCTCGGTCGAGCATGGCTTTTACGGCGGCCACGGCATCGTCGGCGCGCAGGTCTCGATCGGCACCGGCCTCGCCTTCAAGCACAAATATGCCGGCGATGGCGGGGTCGCGCTCTGCTATTTCGGCGATGGTGCTGCCAATCAGGGGCAGGTCTACGAGAGCTTCAACATGGCCGAGCTGTGGAAGCTGCCCGTGATCTTCGTGATCGAGAACAACCAGTACGCGATGGGCACGAGCGTCAACCGCGCCTCGGCCGAGGACCAGCTCTACCGGCGCGGCGAGAGCTTCCGCATCCCGGGCATCCAGGTCGACGGGATGGACGTGCAGGCGGTGCGCGGCGCTGCCGAGACCGCGCTCGAATGGGTGCGGGCGGGCAAGGGGCCGGTTCTGCTCGAGCTGAAGACCTACCGCTATCGCGGCCATTCGATGTCCGATCCCGCCAAGTATCGGTCGCGCGAGGAGGTCCAGTCGGTGCGCGACAAGAGCGACCCGATCGACCATCTCGCACGCGTGCTGGGCGGGATGGGGGTAAGCGAGGACCACTTGAAGGCGCTCGACAAGGACATCCGCAGGATCGTCGCCGACGCCGCGGCCTTCGCCGAGGAATCGCCCGAGCCCGAGGCGGGCGAGCTTTACACCGACGTCCTCGTCGACACCTATTGAGCGCTGGAATCCCGATGCCGATCGAACTGAAGATGCCCGCGCTCTCGCCGACGATGGAGGAGGGCACGCTCGCCAAATGGCTGGTCAAGGAGGGCGACGCGGTCAGATCGGGCGACGTGCTCGCCGAGATCGAGACCGACAAGGCGACGATGGAGTTCGAGGCGGTCGACGAGGGCACGATCGCCCAGATCGTCGTCGCCGAAGGCACCGATGGCGTTAAGGTCGGCGCGGTGATCGCGCTGATCGCGGGTGAAGACGAGGGTGACGCAAGGCCCTCTCCCCAGGGGGGAGAGGGTGAGTCGCCCGAAACTGCGCCGCCCAAGATGGAGACCGCCGCGCGCGCGCTCGTCGCGGACGTCGCCGATACGCGCGACGATCCGGAGGTGCCGGAGGGGACCGAGCTGGTGCGCACCACCGTCCGCGACGCGCTGCGCGACGCGATGGCCGAGGAGATGCGGCGCGACGGGCGCGTGTTCGTGATGGGCGAGGAGGTCGCCGAATATCAGGGCGCGTACAAGGTCACCCAGGGGCTGCTCGCCGAGTTCGGCCCGCAGCGCGTGATCGACACGCCGATCACCGAATATGGTTTCGCCGGGGTCGGCACGGGCGCGGCGATGGCGGGGCTGCGCCCGATCGTCGAGTTCATGACCTTCAATTTCGCGATGCAGGCGATCGACCACATCATCAACTCGGCCGCCAAGACCAACTATATGTCGGGCGGGCAGATGCGCTGCCCGATCGTGTTCCGCGGCCCCAACGGCGCCGCGGCGCGCGTGGGGGCACAGCACAGCCAGAATTACGCGCCATGGTATGCGAGCGTCCCCGGCCTGATCGTGATCGCGCCCTATTCGGCCGCCGACGCCAAGGGGCTGCTGAAGGCGGCGATCCGATCGGGTGATCCGGTCGTGTTCCTCGAAAACGAACTGCTCTACGGCCAGAGCTTCGACGTGCCCAAGCTAGACGATTACGTGCTGCCGATCGGCAAGGCGCGCGTCGTCCGGCCGGGCAAGGACGTGACTTTGGTCAGCTATACAATCGGCGTCGGCGTCGCGCTCGAAGCGGCGAAGCACCTCGCCGAGGAGGGCATCGAGGCCGAGGTGATCGACCTGCGCACGCTGCGCCCGCTCGACACCGCGGCGGTGCTCGCCAGCCTCCAGAAGACCAACCGAATGGTGGTGGTGGAGGAGGGCTGGCCGACCTGCTCGATCGCGGCCGAGATCATCGCGCTGGCGATGGAGCAGGGCTTCGACGATCTCGACGCGCCCGTGCTGCGCGTCGCCAATGCCGACGTGCCGCTGCCTTATGCCGCCAACCTCGAAAAGATGGCGCTGCTCACCGCCGATCAGGTGATCGAGGCGGCGAAGCAGGTCTGCTACCGCTGAGCTCCTCCCCGGAATGGGGAGGGGGACCGCCGCCGAAGGCGGTGGTGGAGGGGGCGGCGGTGCAACCGCCGCTGCCGCGTC
>CAXUGZ010000062.1:0-3144 GCA_964250685.1 uncultured Sphingomonadaceae bacterium | reverse complement strand
CCCCTCCACCAGCCTGCGGCTGGTCCCCCTCCCCGAGCAACGCTCGGGGAGGAACTTGAGGTCGCCGATCCCGAGCGCGCGCTCGCCATCGCCTACGCTCCTGCCGCGGCGCGGCGCGCGCTCACCGCTTTGTTCGCGCTCGACGAGCGGATGGGGGCGATCGTCGCTTCGACCACCGAGCCGATGATCGGGCTGATGCGGCTGGCGTGGTGGCGCGAGGCGCTCGAGCGGCTGGATCATGCCCCCGCGCCCGCCGAGCCGCTGCTGCGCGCGCTCGCCGAGTGCGTGCTGCCGAGCGGAGTGACCGGCGCGGCGCTCGCGCGGATCGAGGATGGCTGGGCGGCCTTGCTCGACGGCGAGGCGGATGCGGATGCGATCGCGCGCCACGGCCGCGCGCGCGGCGGCGGCCTGTTCGCGGCGGCGGCGGCATTGCTCGGCGCGAGCGATGCGCGGCTGGAGCGCGCGGGCGAGGGATGGGCGCTCGCCGATCTCGGCCACCGTCACTCCTCCGCCGAGGTGCGCGCGCGGGCGCGGCGTGGCGCGGGCGCCGCGCTCGACGGGCTGGCGCCGGGCGTGTGGCCGCGCGCGGCACGACCGCTGGCGATGCTGGCGGTGCTGGCCCGCGCCGACGCCAAAGCGGGCGCGGACCGCCGCCAGGGAAGCCCCGCACGGCTCGCGCGGATGCTGGCGCTGCGCCTCTTCGGGCGATAATCCGCGTGGGGCAAAACGGAGAGGGATGCGCGGCATGTGGCGCTATCTGGTGGGAATGCTGGCGGGCGTGCTGCTGATGGCGGGCGGCGTGCTGTGGTGGCGCAACACCGCGCTCGCGCGTCATGTGCTGCCCGACGCGCCGATCGCAAGCTCGGGCGTGGCGGCGGCCGGCGCCGACGACGATCGGACGCCCGAGCCGCCGCAGGCGAGCGAGAAGACGCGCGAGGAGAAGCGCTTCGCGCGCTACGATCACGACAAGGACGGCAAGGTCACGCGCGAGGAGTTCCTCGCCGCGCGGCGCAAGGCGTTCGCCAAGCTCGACACCAATGGCGACGGCAAGCTCAGCTTCGACGAATATGCGGTCAAGACGAGCAAGAGGTTCGCCGACGCCGATGCCGACCGGACGGGCGCGCTCACCCCGGCCGAGTTCGCCACCACGCGCATCCAGCGCAAGAGCGTTTCGCCGCGCTGTCCGCCCGCGCCCGATCGCAAGGACGACGACGGCTGAGCGGCGACCGCGCCCTTGCGGCATCCGCCCGAATCCTTACATGAAGCAAGCAGCCGCAGGCATCGCCGCGGGCCACTTCAGGGCGGCCGGATCGCCCCAGCATCGGACACCGCGTGACCATTCCAGGCAAAGAACTCCTCTTCCTCGCGCTCGGCGGCTCGGGCGAAATCGGCATGAACGTCAATCTCTACGGCTGCGACGGCAAATGGGTGATGGTCGATCTCGGCCTCACCTTCGCGGATGCCGCCTATCCCGGCATCGATCTCGTGCTCCCCGATCTCGACTTCATCGAGCGTCATGCCGACCGGCTGCTCGGCATCGTGCTCACGCACGGGCATGAGGATCATATCGGCGCGATCCCCTATCTGGCGGCCGATCTCGGCGTGCCGCTCTACGCCACGCCCTTCACCGCGGGGCTGATCCGCGGCAAGCTGGAGGAGGAGGGGATCACCAAGCAGGTGAAGCTCGTCACGATCGCGCGCGACAGCAGCTTCACGCTCGGCCCGTTCGGCTTCACCTACGTGCCGCTCGCGCACTCGATCCCCGAAGGCAACGCGCTGCTGATCGAGACGCCCTATGGCCGCGTGTTCCACACCGGCGACTGGAAGATCGACGAGGATCCGCTGCTCGGCACGCATTCGACCGCCGAGGAGCTGAGCGCGATCGGCGACAAGGGCGTGCTCGCGCTGGTGTGCGATTCGACCAACGTGTTCAACGAGGCCGCCTCCGGCTCCGAGGGTGCGGTGCGCGAGGGGCTCGACGCGGTGGTGCGCGCGGCCAAGGGGCGCGTGCTCGTCACCACCTTCGCTTCGAACGCGGCGCGGGTGCAGACTTTGGGCGGGGTGGCGCGCGACACCGGGCGCCAGCTGTGCGTCGCGGGGCGCTCGCTCGACCGGATCATCAAGGTCGCCAAGGCGGCGGGCTATCTCGCCGATTTCCCGCCGACGATCGACTTCGACGCGGCGATGCGGCTTCCCCCGAGCGAGGTGCTGATCGTCGCCACGGGCGGCCAGGGCGAGGCGCGCGCGGCGCTCGGCCGCATCGCGTCGGACAGCCACCAGATCAAGCTCGCCAAGGGCGATACGGTGGTGTTCTCATCGCGCCAGATCCCCGGCAACGAGACTGCGATCGGACGCATCCAGAACATGCTCGCCGCCAAGGGCGTGGTCATGATCACCGAGCGGCAGGCGCATATCCACGTCTCGGGTCACCCCGGCCGTCCCGAGATCGAGCGGCTGTACGGCTGGCTCCGGCCAGAGATCGTCGTGCCGGTGCATGGCGAGCGACGGCACCTGGCGGAACATGCGCGCTACGCAGCCTCGCTCGGCGTGCCCGCGACGCTGGTACAGAGCAACGGCGATGTCGTGCGGCTCGCGCCCGATGGCCCGGCGGTGATCGGTCACGAGCGCGCCGGGCGCCTCGTGCTCGACGGGGACGTCATCCTCAACGCCGACGGCGCGACGCTCAACGACCGCCGCAAGCTCGCGGCCAACGGGCTCGTCACGATCGGGATGGCGGTCGACAAGACCGGCCAGTCGCGCGCGCGGCCGCAGGTCGGCCTCTACGGCCTGCCGGTCGAGGAGGATCGCGCCGACTTCATCGAAGACGTGACCGAGGCCGCACTCGACGCGCTCGCCGAGGCGCCGCGCGACGACGCCAAGCGCCGTGAGGCGGTGCGTCTCGCGGTCCGTCGCCGTACCTCGGCATGGACCGGCAAGAAGCCGGTCGTCGAGGTGATGATGATGCGGGTGTGACGCAGCATGAAGGTATTTCAACCATCCTGTCCCGTTCGCCCTGAGCGACGTCGAAGGGCCAGCATCGTACTGGGGCTTCGACGTCGCTCAGCCCGAACGCCCCTCTTCGCTTCGCACTAGGTGTGGAGCCTCAACAGGTTGTTCTCGGTCTGGCCGAGGCGGCTGATGGGT
>CAXUGZ010000061.1:0-7731 GCA_964250685.1 uncultured Sphingomonadaceae bacterium | reverse complement strand
ACCACCATGATCCAGACCGAGAAATACGGCACGCCGCTCGCATCCGCGCTGCGCGTGCTCTCGGCCGAGTTCCGCAACGAACGCATGATGCGCGCCGAGGAAAAGGCCGCGCGGCTGCCCGCGATCATGACCATTCCGCTGATCCTGTTCATCCTGCCCGTGCTGTTCGTCGTCATCCTCGGCCCCGCCGCATGCTCGATCAAGGATAACATGCTGAAGACGTGACGCGCCCGCCCGCCGGTTGACCCGAACCGCGGGCGGGGGCAAGCATCGTGCACGAACCGACGGAGCGCGCGATGCCGACCTTTACCATCGACCAGTGGGTGATCCTGTTCCTCGTCCTGCTGCTCGGCTGGCTGCTGGGCCTGGTCTCGCGCTCGGGCGGCGCCAAATGGCGGCGCGCCTACGAGGCCGAGCGCGACGCGCGTGCGGAGGAGCAGCGCCAGCACGCCGCCGACCTCGAGCTCGCCAATGAGCGCGTCGCCGAGCTGGAGAAGGCGCGCTCCGGACCCGCCACCCCCGCCGTCGCCGCGGCGCCCGTGACCACGCCCCACACGCTCGACCTGCGCAAGGACGATCTCTCCCGCATCCGCGGCATCGGCGCCGCCGGCGAACGGCGGCTGAACGGCGAGGGCATCTACCTCTATTCGGACCTCGCCGCGCTCACTCCCGCCGAGGAGGCCGCGCTCGAGCAGCGGATGGGCGCCGATCCCGGCTATATCGAGCAGGAGCGCTGGCGCGACCAGGCCGCCTTGCTCGCCGCCGGCAAGAACGACGAGCACCGCGCGACCTTCGGGTGATGCCGACCTCCCGCTCCCGCCGGGTGGGACGGCTTGATCATCGTGCGCGGGAACACCCTCACCGCCAAATCGTTAAGCCGCCGAAAGGAGTCGGTTCATGCTGAAATGGGCGCTCATTTTCCTGGTGGTGGGGCTTGTGCTGGGTGCGTTGGGGTTCGGCGGGATCGGCGGCGCGTTCGTCGGCATCGCCAAGATCCTGTTCTTCATCGCGATCGCGCTGTTCGTGATCTTCCTGGTCATGGCGCTGCTCGCCGGGCGCGCGGTCACCTGAGGCCGCGATCCTGACCAAGCGCGCAAGGGCGGCACGATGTGCCGCCCTTCGTCGTTGCTGAACGATGCGCGACTTTTCGCAACTGCTCGACGCGCTGGTCTACACGCGCTCGCGCAACGCCAAGCTCAAGCTGATCGCGGACTATGTCCGCGCGACCCCCGATCCCGATCGCGGCTGGGCGATGGCGGCGCTGACGGGCGCGCTCGACCTGCCCGGCGTCAAGGCCGCGGCGATCAAGGCGCTGGTCGAGGAGCGCGTCGATCCGGTGCTGTTCGCGATGAGCCGCGACTTCGTCGGCGACCTCGCCGAGACCGCCGCCTTGCTGTGGCCCAAGCCCGCGGGGATGCCGCCCGAGCTCGACAGCGGCGGCCTGCGCCTGTCCGCGGTAATCGAGCGGCTGACCGCGCTTGGCCGCGCCGAGGGGCCGCGCGCGCTCGGCCGCATGCTCGACCAGCTCGACGCCTCGGGCCGCTACGCCTTGCTCAAGCTCGCGACGGGCGAGTTGCGCGTCGGCGTCTCGGCGCGGCTCGCCAAGACCGCGCTGGCGCAGGCGTTCGCGCTCGACGTCGATCAGGTGGAGGAGGTGTGGCACGGGCTCGCCCCGCCCTATCTGCCGTTGTTCGAATGGGGGCAGGGAACGCGCGCGCGGCCGACCGCGGCGGACGTACCCGTATTCCGCCCGTTCATGCTCGCGCACCCGCTGGAGGAGACGCGCGTCGATCTCGCCGACTATGCCGCCGAATGGAAGTGGGACGGCATCCGCGTCCAGCTCGTCCGCGCGGGCGGCCAGACGCGGCTCTACAGCCGCGCGGGCGACGACATCACGGGCAGCTTCCCCGAGGTAGCCGCCGCGTTCGGGCGCGCGGGCGTGCTCGACGGCGAGCTGCTGGTGAAGGGCAATGCGCAGGGCGGCGGGATCGAGCATGACGGTGCGGCGAGCTTCAACGCGCTCCAGCAACGGCTCGGGCGCAAGCTCGTCACCGCGCGGATGCAGGCCGATTACCCCGCGTTCGTGCGCCTCTACGACATCCTGTTCGACGACGCCGAGGACGTGCGCGCGCTCGGCTGGAGCGCGCGGCGCGCGCGGCTCGAGGGGTTCGTTCGCGCGCTCGATCCCGAGCGGTTCGACCTCTCCGCGCTGATCGAGGCCGCCGATTTCGACACGCTGGAGGCGGTGCGCGCGGGCGCGCGCGACGCGGCGATCGAGGGCGTGATGCTCAAGCGGCGCGATTCGCCTTACGTCGCGGGGCGGCGCGTGGGGCTGTGGTACAAATGGAAGCGCGATCCGCTCACCGCCGATTGCGTGATGATGTACGCGCAGCGCGGCCACGGCAAACGATCGAGCTATTATTCGGACTACACCTTCGGCTGCTGGACCGCGCCGCCCGACCAGGGGGGCGAGCTGCTGCCAGTGGGCAAGGCCTATTCGGGCTTCACCGACGAGGAGCTGAAATGGCTCGACCAGTTCGTGCGCACGCGCACGGTGCAGCGCTTCGGCCCGGTGCGCGAGGTGGAGAAGAGCCTGGTGCTCGAGGTCGCGTTCGATTCGATCCACGAATCCAAACGGCACAAATCGGGCGTGGCGATGCGCTTCCCCCGCGTCGCGCGCATCCGCCGCGACAAGCCCGCGCACGAGGCCGACCTGGTGGAGACGCTGCGGCGGATGATCGCGTGAACTCCCTCTCCCCCTTCGGGATCGTTGCGGATGTGCTCAACGCACCCGCTTTTCCGTCATGCCGGACCCTTCGACTTCGCTCAGGAGAGCCTTGTTCCGGCATCCACCGTCCCGCGAGATCAACTGCCTGGAGTATGCGGCGCCGTGGACCCCGGACCAAGTCCGGGGTGACGGCCGTATTTCGCAACGATCCCCGATGGGAGAGGGCTCTGGTTGGCGCTATGGCTTGCGATCCGCCGCGATCTTGACCGTCACCGTCACCCCTGCGGGCAGGTCGGTGGTCGCGGACCATTCGCCCTGGCCGACGCCGAACGCGACGCGGTCGATGCGCGCGGTGCCCGTCATCGTCGCCACGTCGCCCGCGATCGCGAGCGTGAAGGGCAGAGTGAGCGGGCGCGCGACGCCGCGGATCGTCAGGCGCCCCAGCGCCTCGTAGCGGTCGCCCCCCAGGTGGCGGAAGCGCGTGGCGGCGAAGGTGGCGGTGGGATGCGCGGCGACGTCGAACCAGTCGGTGCCGGGCAGCGCGTTCTGGGTATCGGGCGCGCCCGTCGCGGCCGACGCCATGTCGATCGTCACCTTGACCGAGGACGATGCGAGCGCGGCGGGATCGAACCGGATCGCGGCGTCCCATGTGCCGAAATGCCCGTCGACCGCGCCCTGCGACCAGGCGGTATGGAAGCCGAGCGACGAGGCCCGCTTGCGCACCACCCAGATGGAGGGCTCGACCGGCGCTGCGGCGGGCGCGGCGGCAGTAGCGGGCGGCGGGGCCGGCGGCGCGGGTGCCGGCGCGGGCGGCGCCTCCGCCGGGGCGGGGGACGGCGCGGCGACGGGCGCCTGGGCGCGCGCGATCGGGCTCAGGTGCAGCGTCTTGCCCAGCAGCGCCAGCGCGGCGAGAAGGAGGATCGCGACCAGCGCCGCGACGCCCAGCCGCCGGCGCGCGACGGGCATCATGCGCCACAGCTCCTGGTCACGATCGAGGAACTGGTGCTTGAGCGCGCCCGCCAGGTGCAGCGCGATCAGCGCATAAGCGAGCAAGGCGAGCAGATGGTGCGCATTGTCCGCGCGCGCGTTGATCGCGGCCTTGGCGGCGGCGGGCAGCGTCGCCACGCCGGGCACATTGGGCCAGGGCAGCACGCCATAGAGGATCGTCGGCACCCCCGTCGGGCTCGAGGAGACGAGCATCCATCCGCTTACCGGCATCCCGATCAGCATCAGATAGAAGGCCCAATGGACCGCATGCGCCATCACGCGCTCGTGGCGCTTGAGCGTCGCGGGGAGCGGCGGCGCAGGATGCGTCAGCCGCCACACCAGCCGGATCAGCGTCAGCGCGAGGATCGTGATGCCGAGCGACTTGTGCAGCTGGAACACCGCGAAGCTCTGCGGCCCGCGCGGCGCGTCCATCCGCCAGCCGAGCCCGAGCTGGAAGGCGAAGCACGCCGCCAGCAGCCAGTGCAGCAGCATCGCGACGCGGGTATAGCGCCTGCCGGCGTCGTGATCGGACAAGGCGGGATCGCTGGTGCTGGCCATCGGCGCGTCCTGCCATCATCGCGCGAGCAAGGAAATGGAGGTCGTCCCGCCGGCGTAATTAATTTCGCGGCAGTTGATCTGGTTGAAGCCGACCGGCGCGTGCGGCGCGCATGATCGCAGGCGAAGGAGACTCGCCATGTCGGTGATCGATCGCCTCTATTACCAACGCCGCGCGGAAATCGAGCTGGACATGGCGCAGCGTTCGACAACCCCGGTGGTGGCGTCGGCGCACTACCGCCTGCTCGATCGCTATCTCGACCTGCTGTACGCGGCCGGTGCGCAAGAGGGCATCGGCCGCGAGACGGCGCCGGCCTGATCGCGCTCCGCTCGCGTCGACCCTGCGCGCCTCGCGCGCGGGGTAACGGAGGCTAGACTCGTTTGCGCTTAGATTGGCCGTCTTTCTACCGCCGACGGAAAAGTGCAGGACGGTGCTTCGACAAGCCCAGCACGAACGGAAATAGGCGATCGCACTTAACTGAAATCGATTCTAGGCGCGCGCATCGCGCGGCTCCCGCTGCCGGCCGCTCATTCGCGCAGCCGCAGCGCGACCGCGTTCATGAAGCGCGCATCCTCGCCCGCCGCCAGCAGCGGCGCCTCGGCGGCGATCGCGCCGAGCATGTCGGCGAGGCCGTCCATCTCCGCCTTGGCATAAGTGCCGAGCACATGGCCGAGCACGCGATCCTTGTGTCCGGGATGGCCGATGCCGATGCGGACGCGGCGATAGTCCTGCCCCAGATCCGCGTCGATCGAACGCAGCCCGTTATGCCCCGCCGCGCCGCCGCCACTCTTCACCTTGACCTTCATCGGCATGAGATCGAGCTCGTCGTGGAACACGCTGAGCGCGTCGAGCCCGAGCTTGTAGAAGCGCGCCGCCTCGCCCACCGCGCGGCCGCTGTCGTTCATGAAGGTGGCGGGCTTGAGCAGCAGCACGCGCTCGCTTCCGATCCGGCCGGGAGCGGCCCAGCCTTGGAACTGCTTGCGCCACGGATCGAAGCCGTGCAGCTCGGCGATCGTGTCGACCGCCATGAAGCCGACATTGTGCCGCTGGAGCGCATGCTCCGCGCCGGGATTGCCGAGGCCGATCCAGAGCTGCATCTCGCTCCCTCTCCCCTTCAGGGGAGAGGGCTGGGGAGAGGGGCCGACGTAGCGGATGAAGCGCTACATCGCGGGCCCGACTCCCCCTCTCCCAACCCTATCCCCAAAGGGGAGAGGGCCTGAGGGTGTTATGCCTCGGGGGTCGTCGTGCCCGAGGTGCCGAACTCGCCGCCCTCTTCGGACTTGAGCGACGACGGCGCGACGATCGTGGCGATGGTGAAATCGCGATCCTCGATCGCCGACCTGGCGCCCTGCGGCAGCGTGACCGACGCGATGTGGATCGAATCGCCCACGTCGAGCCCCTCGAGCGAGATCTCGATCTGGTCGGGGATTTCGGCCGCGTCGCAGATCAGCTCGAGCTCGTGGCGCACCACGTTGAGCACCGCGCCGCGCTTGAGGCCGGGGCTCGCTTCCTCGTTGGTGAACACCACCGGCACGTTGACGTGCACCGCGCTATGCTCGCCAATGCGCAGGAAATCGACGTGGAGCGGGCGATCGGAGACGGGATGGAACTGGACGTCCTTGGGCAGCGTCCGCACCGCCTCGCCCACTCCGTCGATCATCACGACCGAGTTCATGAAGTGGCCGTTGGACAGCGCCTTGATCAGCGCCTTCTCCTCGACGTGGATGGCGAGCGCTTCCTGCTTGTTGCCGTAGATCACGGCGGGGACGCGGCCTTCGCGACGCATGGCGCGGGAGGCTCCCTTGCCCGCCCGCTCGCGCGTCTCGGCCGACAGTGTGAGCTGATCGCTCATGACATGTCTCCAGTTCGCATGGGTTGAATGGACCGCCGGCCTCCAGGGATGACCCGGCGGAAGCGCGCCCTGTAGCGGAATGGCGGTGGGAGGGCAACCGGCCTCCCGTCCCGCCTGCGGGAGGGGCTGGGGGTGGGTCCGACCTTGCCGGCTATGCGCGCGCCGCGAGCGCGCCCACCCCCGCCCCCCCCCGCAAGCGGGAGGGGAGATGTCACTGCACGCGCACCACCTTCAGCCCCTTGGCCGCGAGCATGCGCTGCACCGAATCGGGGCCGACCAGATGCCCCGCGCCGACCGCGACGAACACCTGGCCCGGCCGATCGAGCCGTTTGGCGAGCGCGTCCGCCCACGCGGCGTCGCGGCGGCGCACGAGGATGTCGCGCAGCGCGGGGGTAAATTCGGGATCGTCGGCGAAGCTGCGCTCGATCGCCTTCGCGTCGCCCCGGCTCCACGCCGCCACCATCCCCAGGAAGTCGGCCCGCGCGCGCGCGGGCGAATCGAGCGTCGCGGCGAGGAAGGCGCGCTGCGCGCGCTCGGGCAGGGCATCGAAGAAGCCGAGCTGCTGCGCGGGCGTCTCCAGTCCCTCGACCGGCTTGCCCGCCGCGCGGAACGCGGCGGTGAGCTGCGGCTCGACCCCTTCGCCCAGCGCCACGCCGATCGCCTGCAACGACGCGCCGGTGAGCATCACCGCCGCCGCCCAGCTCTTCATCCCGTCGAGCAAGGCGGGCGGGAAGCCGCTCGTCTTGACCAACGCCGCCAGCGCGGCACGCTTGGCGGGCGGCACGCGCTGGCTGAGCGGCGGCAGCCCCTGGCCGCGGCCGATCGTCATCAGCAATTGGGCGAGCTTGCCCGGATCGGCGTCGAGCACCGTCTCCAGCGTCAGCGACCCCGATCCGGCGAGCGCCGCGTCGATCGCGGGATCGCGCCACAGATAATGTTCCGGCAGCACATGGATCGTGCCGAACAGCCAGATCGTCGTGTCCGCGTCGGCGAGCTTCCACAAAGCGGGATGCGCGAGCGCGGGGCTGCGCGCGGCGCACGGGCTCGCCAGCGCGAGCAGGAGGAGGGGGACGGTGAGAACGGGAAAGCGCATGCGGCCGCCTTGTCCAAGAGAACCGTTCGTGTCGAGCGAAGTCGAGACACGTCCCTCGACTTC
This sequence comes from uncultured Sphingomonadaceae bacterium, assembly GCA_964250685.1. GTDB lineage: Bacteria > Pseudomonadota > Alphaproteobacteria > Sphingomonadales > Sphingomonadaceae > Sphingomonas_I. Next base: position 452 of record CAXUGZ010000061.1, on the reverse strand, counting down.
GCTCGGGACGAACGGGGGGTGGACGCGTGGGTCGCTTGCTTGACCCCCGCCCCCGCCTGCGCCAAACGCCCCGCGCATGGCCGCTGCCGCCCCGCTCAGCTTCCAGCAGCTCATCCTCACGCTCCATGATTATTGGAGCGCGCAGGGCTGCGTCATCCTCCAGCCCTACGACATGGAGATGGGGGCGGGCACCTTCCACACCGCGACCACGCTGCGCGCGCTCGGCCCCGATCCGTGGAACGCCGCCTTCGTCCAGCCGTGCCGCCGCCCGACCGACGGCCGCTATGGCGAGAACCCCAACCGGCTCGGCGCGTATTTCCAATATCAGGTGATCCTCAAGCCCAGCCCCCCCGACCTGCAGGACCTCTATCTCGGCAGCCTCGCGGCGATCGGCATCGATCCGCTGGCGCACGACATCCGCTTCGTCGAGGACGATTGGGAGAGTCCTACGT